>JAIRZH010000126.1 GCA_031267335.1 Oscillospiraceae bacterium
TTAAAAGCAATGAAAAATGAAAACAAAAGTATGGCGCATCTTTGCAGTATTTTGTGCCTACAGATTTCTGCGCTAAGTATAACAATTATTTTCCTAAAAAATACCAACTATTTTTTGCATCATTACCCAAAAATGCTGAAAAGACACGTGTAAATTGACAAAAAACACGAGACATTTTATAAGAAAATTACGTTAAAACAAATTAAATATTAGCCCAAAATCAGATTGTTATGTCAATAACACAACCCTGTCAAGTTTCAGAATACATTGCACGGGCTTTAAACGTAAGCGAACAGTGTTAGCCATTCAAAAGAATGGAACATCAACGAAGACGCAATGACGTTCTGCTTGTTATTGGGCAAACACACAGGTTTACCCCTACTTTATAACTTTATAACTTTCAACTTTTCACTTTCAACTTGATAAACTTTATAACTTTATAAACTTTCAGACTGTCCGGATTGCTTCGGGCTGCGCCCTCGCAATGACGTTCTGCTTGTTATTGGGCAAACACACAGGTTTACCCCTACTTTTTAACTTTATAACTTTTCACTTTTAACTTTATAAACTTTTAACTTTATAAACTTTCCACACGAGGCAATGAGGTTCTTTGTCTGTTGTACTTTTATAATCCGCAATAACTTCAAACCAAACATTTGAATTTTCAAATAAACGTTCATAGGCAGGGTTTATTACTTTTTTAGATAACAAGGAAAAATTTTTATATATCTTGTCATGGTTTTTATAAAACATATATTTTTTAAAGTTTTCGAGTGTCATCCTAAATCCTCCAAATTCGACATTTTTGCAAATTAAAAGATAAATTTTCAATGTATTAGGGCTTTGTATATTAAAAATTATTTCTCTTAAAAATTTAGTGTACCCCATATAAATAGTTTCTAACATGAATTTTGATACATCTCTGCGAATTTTTATTATAATATTTTTGCCGTATTCTTTTGGCATTTCAGCCGACAATAATCCCTCGTAAGATAGCCAATCTTCACCTGTTTTTTTATCTTTAAATGGAATTTCCACAACAATTCCTGCAAGTTCTTTCAATGCCTTTTTTAAATCTTTATAATTTGTATGATTTATATTAAAGTCTTTAAGAGCAATATTAAATCTTAGGTAGTCCTCATTTCTTTCATCTCTAAAATCATTAAATAAATCCAGTTGCTGTTGAACAATATGTTCGTTTTTCTTTTTTTGTTGCAACTGTTCTGCTTCATTTGTTCTTTTATCCAACTTTACATTAGTTATACTTGTTGTAATAGAATTTTGCATTTTCCCCATAATGATAAATAAAGCACGCAATTGCAGTAGTGAATAATCACTACGCATCATTGTTATCGTGTTTGGCTGTCGCAACCATGTGAGAGTGGCTGGTAAAGTAATTTTGTTCGTTCTCTTTTTATACGGTGTTATTTTTTTTTCCATATCCTAAATATTTAAGTTTTTTTGGTTACCAAATTTTTTACTCGCTGCTCCAGTTCTTGCCTGATGGTAACTTCGGCAAGTTGGTGCAAAAAGTTTTCCATAACTATTTTCAACGGCAAACCTTGACGCGTCGCTAATATTTGCAAAGCAGCAATATCATCAATCGACAAATCTATTGCCTTTCGTTTTTTTTCTTCCATATTCACGGTATATATTATGCATATAGTATGTATTTGATTAACAATTAAAATATTAGCATATAACGTTGCTAAATATTATAATTACAAAGATATACAAATTTTTGGTTTCCATAACTGTTTAATACTTTCAGTTTTTTTTCAAAAAAATTTAGCATGAATTTTTTCAAATAGATTAAAATCAATTTCTTTCTCATAAAGGAACACCTTACATTCTGCTATTTTAAGTTCTTTCTCGATACGGCTATTTACGTTAAAATTATAACTGGATTCCATCTTTATAAAACACATTATGGTTCTCATTATTTTCAACTCTTCTTGTGTGAATTCTATTTTTTTCATTATTTATCATTTTTTATAGTTAATTTTTTACCTAATTCTTTTTTCATAATACAAAATTAAAATATTTATATCAAAAATCATAATCAAAGAAAACTCCCTCTTTCGAGGGAGTTTTTTCATAATTACGCTGCGGGTTCTTGTTACTCTTCAAAATTTACATTTAATTTTTCACTGATATAATTCACCGCTCGTGTACAATCGTTCAATAACTCTTTAATATTTTCAATTTTTTTTCAAAAAAGTTTATTATAAATTTTTTTGAATAGATTAAGATCTATTTCTTCCTCATTAAATAACACCTCACATTTTATTATGTTAGATTCTATTTCAAAATTTTTATTTCTTTCAAAATCATAAAAGGATTTATCGCTTATATAACCCATTATGGTTCTCATTATTTCCAACTCTTCTTGTGTGAATTTTACTTCTTTCATGACTTATCATTTTTATAGTTAATTTAAAGAATTCTTATTTTTTTCACGTTAATTTAATGTTAAATTCTATATTGCCATTAAGCCCTTGTTTAATAATTCTTATTAAAGTGGAAAGTCTAATATCACTTGCATCATTCTCAATGCGCGAAATATAAGATGCTGATGTATTACATTTTTCTGCAACATCTTTTTGTGTCAATCCCTGTTCTTTACGTAATTCGTGAAGCATAATACCTAACCTGAATGCTTCAAATCTTGCTTCAAATTCATCTCTTTCGAGTTCACCTATTTTCCCATATTCACTCTCAATAATTTCATCAAGAGTTGTTAGTTTTTTTTTCATTTTTATATTCCTCCATTATTTTTATTGCTTTTTCAATTTCTTTTCTTGGCGTTTTTTGCGTCTTTTTTTGAAATCCATTGCTAATAACAATAATATTTTCCTTATCAAAAAACGCAAAAATTCTAAAAATATTACTTTCTATTTCAACACGTACTTCATAAATGCCATCAGTATCTTTTATGTGTCTAAAAAAACGAGATGGTATAATCTTTTCCAGTTCCAATATTTTTAATGTCCAAATAATTTTTTCTTTTACTTGCTTTGATTGAATATTGTAAAAATCTGAAAAATATTGTTTATATGCTATTACTTTTCTTACTTTTTCCATAGCGCAAAATTAACTAATTAGATATTATTAAACAAATTTTTTTGTGATTTTTTTTAAAAAACCCCTCTTTCGAGGGGCTTTTTTAAGCAACTGCGGGTTCTCTTTTCTGTTCAAAATTTACATTTAATTTCTCACTGATATAATTCACTGCTCGTGTACAATCGTTCAATACGGACAATAAAAATTTCGGTTCTTCCTTTATTTCCTTTATCCAACTTTTTAAATATTGAGCATTCTCATCTTGGATGCCTGTTGATATTCCAAAAGCAAAACACATTAATGCCGATGTAAACTCTGCGACCAGTTCTTCACGTCCATAATCATAAACGTTGGTAGTAGCAAAATTTTTGCGGTTTAATCGCTCTTTTATTCCTGTCGAATGTGCCATCTCGTGCATCAATGTAGAGTAAAATGTTGTACCATTTCCGAACTGTCTTTTATCAGGTATAATAATTTTATCGACACTCGGAATATAACAGGCTTTATTACTTAATTTTTCTTCTATCGGACACACCCAAGACTGATATTTTAACATATCATCGAGGATTTTATTTTTATTCATCCTGTCCAAATCAACACCCTCAAAATCAACTTCAAATTTAGTTAAAATTGTTTTCCACTCCTGCGGATGCAATTCGGCAAAATTGGTTTGATCTAAATTAAAAACCAAATAATATTTAACAAAAGGAGTAAGAGAATAATTTTTGCGCGTTTCTTTATCCAATTTTTTGTACTCTGCAAATTTTATTTTCTCTTTAGTTTCCTTGTGTTGGCAAATATAATCATAATAATATACAGGAAATGATTTTGAGCCTTTTTTTATGCAAATATTCAAAGCATTTGCCTGATTAAACGTTAAAAACACAGGCGTTTTAAAATTTTCTCTTTCCGATAAAAAAATTAACATCATTGCATTACCGTAAAAATAGCGATGTCCATTGAAATTTTGCGGTATAAAGGCAGCCCTGTAATTTATCCAGGGCTGCTTCCAGTTTTCTGA
Organism: Oscillospiraceae bacterium; assembly: GCA_031267335.1. Classification (GTDB taxonomy): domain Bacteria; phylum Bacillota; class Clostridia; order Oscillospirales; family Acutalibacteraceae; genus Improbicoccus. The sequence continues at coordinate 4,085 of JAIRZH010000126.1, forward strand.
AATTTGATTGATTTTTTCAATCATCAAATCAGCAATTTTTTTTATTTGTAAATCGTTTTTCATTTTGATTTTCCTTTTTATTTATGCCACTTCGGCAGTATTAATGTAATTTTTAGTTATAAATTCTTTCAATTCGATGTTATCGTATATTTCTACGTATTTATTATCAATATCTTTTAAACATAAATGCGAGTCCAAACAGTTACAAAAAATATTAACATTGACAAAATCAAAATCATCAATATTAAGTTCCACAGTACAATTAATTACTGCTATTTCAAAAATTGAATAAATCAAAGTATTTGCATCAATTTTTTCACCGCAAAAATTATCCGACACATAATTAACTACATCATCAGGGTCAATCATAAAATCATCTAAAATTCTATCAATAAATTTCAAATCCAAATGACCACAATTAAGTAATGCACATAAAATTTTATTTTCCATGACTTTAAATTCTAAAAAGTTAATAAAATTTCTTCGCCATTAAATACTAAAAATATAGATTGGTGATTAGACTTAATACCCATTAACTGCAAACCATTCTGTCTGCACATGTCATAAATTAACTGTTCAATTTCACAATTAAAATGTGTTGCCAAAAACAGACAGCGTAAATTTTCTTTTAATTCTTCAAATTTTTTTTCGTTATTTTCATTTTTTTTCATATTTTTGCCTCTTGTATGCAGAGGACTTTGTTTTTTGCATACATACTAAGTTTAATAACGCTGTGCAGCATGGCTTGTAACGTGCTGCACTTTTTTTATTTATTCATCGCTATTTGCGAAATTAGGCATCTTTGACACTCAACCCGATGTTTTGCCTTGTCATCGAGGGGATACTGTAGCGTTAACCCTTGCTTTTCTTTTTTTCCCTTTTGTTTTACTTTGGAGGACTTTTGTTATTTATGCTCGTCTGTTGAGCCGAATTCGATTTTTCTATATTTTTGTTTATAATTTTCATATTTTTTGACTTTTTTTTTATGCCCTTACCGCTGTCGCCGTTATCCGATTTTTCTGAAACTATATAAAGGTAGGAGTTTAGAAAGTCAAGGTTTTGAAAAAAAATATAACATAAGCAAACACATTTAATTCCTTATGGATTGCGAAATGGTATTTTTTTGAAAACCAAATAAAAAAATTTCAAAATACTACCTGAGCGGACACAATAATTCCTTACAAATTGCGAAGTGTGGAGATTTTTAAATTTTTTTATTGGCTCGACCTTTACTTTCGTAAAAACTCCGAAAATACCTTTGTTTCAGAAAAACGGAATAACGGCGACAGCGATAATGACATATAGGAAAAAATATAATTTCGAAAATTATAAATGAAAATATTGCAAATAAAAATTGATGTCTTCGGGAAATGTTTCGGTACAAAATGAAAATTTTCATGTACATTTGTACAAAATTTAATTTATTAAGAAGATTTGGGAAAAACACTCGGAAAACACAAGTCGATGGACAGGCTCGAAGAATTTGAATTTGCCAGTATTGATAAATAAAAACTGTTTAACATGAAAAGTTTAATCATACGCACGGCAAGCGGAATACTGTTTTTGGCAATAATTATAAGTTGTATATTATGGAACGCTTATTCATTTTGGATTTTATCCTGCGCAATTGTCATTATAGGAATGATTGAATTTTTCAACATGACAATCCCCAAAGGACATTTGGCGCAAAAAACATTGAGTATAATTATGGGATTGGGATTTATTTTATTATTTGCTATTTTGAATATTGATGATAATAAGTTTTTACCAATTCTTTTTTGTGTTTGTATTTGTTGTTTGTTCATTGTAATATCCATTATCGAACTGTATCAAAAATCCGAAAATCCGTTTCAAAATATAGCATTGCTGATAATTCCTCTTATATATATATCTTTACTTTTTGCATTACGGACATTATGATGACAAATAATGAATGATACATTAAAAGAAAAGCCTGCCCTCACAGGCAGGCTTTTCAACAATAAATTAAAATCCAATACAGTAATATTACCTGTACAAATCATCGCTCTTGTTTTTGCTTTTTACAAACTTGAATCGGTCGGGTACAATTCCGTTTATTCTTTCAATTTGCCTGTCCAAAAAATAATCTTTCTTTTGATATCAAAGATGATAATTTATTGAAAGATTATCAATAATAAATGAAATCTTTTCAAAATCTGATTGTCTAATAATGTTTGTCATATTTAATTTTGCTGTAAAGATAGTCAAATCACTTTAGCTTTGAAATCATCAACTAAAACCAGTTTGCCGCTGTATTTTTTGCCGTCTTTTGTTTTAAATCCGTCTAAAATTTCTGTCTGTCCGTTTTCGCACAGTTTCCACACTTCTGATGGATTAATTGTTCTTCCGTTTATTTTTTTCCAAATGGTAAAATCGCACTTAATTTCTTCGTTTTTGTAGTTGTTACAGCCGTATGCTTTTGTACCGGCTATTATAATGCCTTTCTTGCATTTTGGACACATAGATACGATTGAATTGAACGTAATATTAGCTTTGCGTTCTTCTGTGCTAATTTCTAAAACTAAACGAGTTTCAAAATCTTCATCTTTTGAATTTTTGAAGCCTCCTATAAAATCGGTTTTTCTTTTCTTTATAAGAATTTCAACAATATTTTTTGTCAGTTCTTTTTTTGCTATTATTTTTTGAATTAAAAATGAGCATGTTTTTTCTTCGCCGATTGCGTTTTCACAAATGAAATATTTACTTGTTATTCGCACTTTACCTCCGCAGCATGGGCATTTTTCATTCAAATATTCAATCGACTTTTCTGGAAAAACCGGTTTTATCACTTTATTTTCTTTATCAAGCTCTAATTTTGCCGAAAATTTAGTGCCGTCTTTTCTTTTCAAATCGGTTATTTCGTCGGTTTTGCCTGTCTCAATAAGTTTTCTTACTTCTGCGGATGTCAGTTCATGGTCGAAATAAGATTTGAAAAAAGAAAAGGTACAAATGTCTGCAACCGTAATGCTTTTATTCTCTATGCCGGCAACGCGGATACAATTATATTTATTTGTACCCTCTATTATTTGTCCTTTGCCACAAACAGGGCAAATGCCTAAATTATTGTCGTTTGTTTTCATTATACAGTATATTTTCGTTTTTCAAATACGTTGTCAAACAGACTATTTAAATCTGCGTTGTTTGCACGTAAAGTAAACAAATATTTTATAACATTGTGTATTTTATCGCTTTTTTCAAGGTTATATACCTGCTGAGGCGTGATGTCTAACAGTTCTGCTAACCGTGTTACAGGTAAATTTAATCTCATTCGTGCAATTTTTAATTCGGTTCCGAATTTTTCATTTATTTCTCGTTTTTTATTTCCCATTTTTTTATTTTATAAGAAGCTGTTTTGAATTCAAGGATAAATAATATATCATATTGAATTTCAGTTGGTTAATTGGAGTAAAATCCGTATCTTTGTGATTATAAACCAAATAATCATAAAAAGATGAACA
>JAIRZH010000139.1 GCA_031267335.1 Oscillospiraceae bacterium
CAAAAACATTTAAAATAGTGAAATAGCCAAATTTTATAATAGATCTCTTAAAGCCTGTCTAATATTTCTAAGCAATACACAGATTTAACAACCATATTTCGGTACTTTTTGATTTGTACTACGTTAAATTTTTTTACAATACGTTAGTATTGTGAAAAAATTTTCTTTATCCAAACCAAAAATTACTCAAAATTTTGTCATTTCAAATAGTGGGAACAGGGCCCTAATCATATTATCCGAAATTCGCTTAATTTACGCACGGATTTTAATAACATGCAAACTTTCAAAAAGATGTGAATTTCACAAGAAGTCTTTTGTAACAATTAATGCAAAATTTGTTTATTATATAAAAATAAGCGAGTCAAACTCGTGTAAGATATATTAAAAATTTACGATGAATTTATAAAATATCACCGTTTTTTCGCGGTGGAGGTGGAAATTGTGTGTGATGGCCGCCAACAAGGATCGTTGGCACTAGCATTCGGAATTGGACTTATAATATCGTTCTTATTCCCTGAAAAATTTATAGCAATAATGATTGCAATTTTAGTTTTAATATTAGCTTTTCTTCTTATAAAAAATTGTTAATCATGTTAAGGAGGCGATTAAGTGAAAATTATAACAATTGATAATCCAAAATTTTTTGGATTTTTATTAAGAAAAATTTTTGGAATAAAAAAAGATAAATCTAACGATAAAAAACAAAATTAAATTAAAGATATATTGCCCAAAAGCCCGAATCCCCGCTTTTTGGGCATTTATTAATTTCAGATCCGTAAAATTTGCAAATTCCCATTTTGGTCATTGCGAATCTTTGACTAGGATTAAATTGATCTGGTATTCCTAGAATATAAATTACTTTTTCAGCACAAATATATCGACCAAAAATTAAAAATCCATAGATTTTAAGACTATTTACAATAAATTTTTCAAGACTTTCTTTTGTATTTTTTAATTTAATCTTATTAAATATTTCAGAATTTATTTTAACAAATCTAAGATTTTTAACTTTTGATAAAAATGGTTGATATTCAGATTGAAAATCTATAATTCTATCAAATTCTTTATTTTTCGCATATTCATTGTTGGTATGATAAAAAATCGATTCATAATCAAATTTTTTCTCTCTAAAACCTACAATATCTTCGGATTCGTTATTTTTTGATATAAACACAACACAAGATATATCATAAAATTTTTTGATATTAATTTTGGTATTATTTGGAGTAAAACGTATAGTATCATTAAGTGCTCCAAAATTATTTGTAATAATATAGGCTTTTTGCATTCCGCCTGAGCCTTTATCCCCAAATAAAAAAAATACATCATAATTATAATTTTTTAATAATCCAGAAACATCAATATGCGCCAAAGTTATGAACGGCATAACTTTTACATCTATTTTTCCAATTTGCAAATTATTGTTTTTGAACATATTTATAGAAAAAAAGCTAGATTTTATCAATTTTACACTCACATGAAATTTTAAATTTCATATTTATATATTCATAATACAATCGAAAATAGACCTTAAAGCTTGTCTAATGTCTTTGAAAAATATTGCATACTCAATTAAAAGCCTGCCTAATATCTCTAAAGCATCACTATTTAGTTAAAATTTTAAATTCTACATTGCTCGTCAGTTAACATACGTCAGTGTTCACCTTTCTTGCGTTTTTAAATTTTAAAAATTTTATCATAAAATCTACGCTGCTTAAGAAATATTTAGACAGGCTCTAAAAGCTTATTTTGATCAAACCCGTAAATACAATTTTTGGCATTTTTTATTTTTTTTTTGCTGACTGCCCAGCTGAGTAACGTTAAAATTACCAAAATATATTCAAAATTTTATTTTAGTTTCAAGTTATAAAATTTTAAATTATATTTTGAAAGTCATTTGGAAAAGATACGAATATGAATTCCAAAAATTACGTTTAATATTTTTTTTCGCTACAATTGGAAACTCAACCAATTTTTGTTCTTTATATTTTAAATACGCATGGCCAATAACTTCGTTATAATTAATTGGCGAAGTGAGATTTTCCGATATTTCAAGTTTAGTTTCTATTTCTGAAGATTTTAATTCATTAGGGATTGCAGCTTTTATCGATTCTTGAACACCAATTGGCAACTTTTTAGATTTTTTACTAAAAATTTTTGCATTAACTACACCTAAAATGCTTTCAGGTGTATAAAATTGATGTATTTTTAAATTTTTAAATGCCCACCTTAATAAATCTCGGCTCTCTAGCATAGCGTAATTTTCTTGAATTTTTTCGCCGTTTTCATCAAGAGACGGTGCGCCCATAGCAATACAAACATAATTTAACCCAGAATTTTCAGCTGAAGTAATAATACAATAACCAGCTTCATCGTGATATCCGGTTTTGATTCCATTTACACAATCGTAAAAATATTGACTCGTTGGCTGCATTAGTTTGTTTGTTGTTGGCAAAAATGATTGCCCGATTGGGACCTCTTTTTTTTGCACAATTTTCGTAAAATTCGGATCATCCATTGCATGTCTTGTAATTTTATATAAATCTTCACAAGTTGTAAAATGCCTAGAATCATAAAGCCCATGGGGATTTTTAAATTTAGTATTTTCGCATTTTAAATCCTTTGCTTTTTTATTCATCATATCAATAAAATTATCCACTCCTGAACCTATTTCGTTTGCTAAAACTAACGCTGAATAACTGCAAGAACATATCATAAGGCGTTCGAGCAAATTTGAAACAGAAATTTCTTCTCCGGGCAATAATCCAGAAGTAGAACAATTAGTATCTTTTAGCGTTTCTAAAACACTTTCTTTAACGTGTACGATTTGTTCATTTGGATTTTTGACATTTTCTGTAACAATTATATATGTCATAATTTTAGTTAAAGAAGCAGGGCTTCTTTTGACATCAGAATTTTTTTTAAAAACTACAGAATTTGTTTCTTTGTTAATAAGTAAAAACGATTCTGTTTTAAATTCTTTTTCAATAAAACAAAAAACATTAGAAACTAAAAATAAAAATAAATATAAAATTAAAAATAGTTTTTTTACTTTTATAAACATAGACGAACACTTCCTTCTACTTATATCAAATTTTTTGAAGTACCACATGTATAAAATGCTTAAAAAATAACAAATTATAAAAATTAAATTTTTCTAATTCCGAAAAAAAGATATAAAAAGGAAGCTTTTGTATTTTAAATTCACTTTTTGCTAAGTACCCTATACAAAAAATGCATAAAAATAAAAAGATTAGAAGAATTAAATTTTTCTAATTCCGAAAAAAAGATATAAAAAGGAAGCTTTTGTATTTTAAGTTCACTTTGCGAATAATTTGGGTTTTTTATAACAAAATAATCTTCTACAAAACAACTTTCGTAATACATAGGTGGTTTTATATTACTAAAAAGTAACTGTTCGATTTTTTCAAAAAAATCAATTTTCTGTTTTCCGCTTGAAACTTCTTCATCTTCGCTTGAAACTTTATTGATATTATTTAAAAGTTTTGATTTTGTAATAATATCTATTGTCAAATATAAATTTTTTTTATTTATTTTTTTAAATATTCCAACTGTTTCTAATTCAAGTTCAAATTCAGATTCTAATTTATAGATTGAGAATTTATATTTATCTATACATATTATCCGATAAGCATATTCCAAAATTTTTTGTTTTTCTTCGAGAGAAATTTCTTTAAATTCACAATCTTCTTCTTCGAACTCATTTTCCGAATATGACGACATCGCTTCAGATGGTAACGTATAAAACTGCAATATCGTTACTATTAAATATAAACTTGCTGCAAGAATTTTTAAAAAACTTTGGTTAGTTTTTCTCATGGCTGACATAAACATACTTGAACTCCTTAAAAATTTATAAATAAATTACAAAATTTAATTTTTATTAGCAAGATTTTAAATGTATTTTTACATTTTTTGATTTAAGTACATTCGATAACATTACTTTTAATGCTATTAAAATACAAATTTCTATTTTACAAAATGATTTTTCAAGAAAAAAATTAGATATTTCAAATCTATTTTTTCCCGAAAACTTTGTAGAATAATCGAAATATATAAAATTACCAGCATTACTAATTTTAGAATCCGGATTAAAAAAAATATACCTGATGAAAAACAAAAATTTTTTTTCTTCATCTTTAGACAAAGGTTTTTTCAATTTATGTTCTGGATTAGAATCTATTTTTTTTTTAAATTCTATTGTTGAAGACAAAAGCTCAATTAAAAAAAGTAAAATTCCAAAATTAATTTTTTTAAAAATTGCTTTTAATAAAATTATTGATGGTAATTCTAAATTTTTCTTACCACTAATTAAATCTTCCCAAAAATTCATAAATTTATTTTCTTCCGATGACAAACTATTTTTTGGTTCCATCGCCCTAGCTTGCGATGCTGAGAGAGAAAAAAGAGAGAGCTGAAATATTGGCATTATTGAAACTATCGCTAAATTTGCTGCAAGAATTTTTAAAAAACTTTGGTTAGTTTTTCTCATGGCTGACATAAACATACTTGAACTCCTTAAAAATAATTAAAAATTTATAAATAAATTACAAAATTTAGTTTTTATTAGCAAGATCTTAACTTTTTCATAATAACAGAACTATTTTTATTTTGAAATGATCTCAAGCATTCGAAATTTTGTTTTTTAAAAATTTTTATATATTTTTTTCTAAATTTTAGATTTAAATTGCTTATAATCAGCTATACTAGCGAATTTTCCACATAAACTAAACGTTATTTAAATAAGCTCTTAGAGTATATTAAATATATCTCTAGCAACCCATAATTAACTAAAATTTTTAAACTTCTGTATTGCTCGTCAGTTAAATACATCAGCATTCGCCTTCCTCGCGCTTTAAATTTTAAAAATTTTATCTTCGAATCTGTACTGCTTAGAAATATTAGACAGGCTCTTAGTTTGACATCGGCTAAATTGCATTAAAAGCACCGAAACATACTTAAAAATTACCTAAAAATTTGTATTTTGATTTGATAAAATAACAAGTTCTAAGAATCAAACCCGCCATCAGCTACTATAACTTGTCCTGTAATAAAATTCGAATCTGGCGAAACGAGAAATTTAACTATTTTAGCTATATCTAAAGGTAATCCAATTCTGCCCAAAGGGGTTTTTCGAGCTAAATTTTGAAGTGTTTTGGAATCTAATTCACTATTCATGTCTGTTTCTATAATTCCAGGTGCAACACAATTAACTTGAATATTTGATGGCCCAAGTTCTTTCGCAAGAGCTTTTGTGAAACCAATTATTGCTGCTTTAGAAGCCGAATAATGAACTTCCATAGAAGCACCGTGTATACCCCAAATAGAAGAAATATTTACAATTTTACCACGTTTTTTATATAACATTTTTTTTATAGCTGCTATAGAACAATTAATCGTCCCATACACATTTGTATTAAAAATATTTTTACATTCTTCCGATGTTACATCCTGAAATATCTTACACAAAGAAATACTTGCATTATTAATTAATACTTCGATATTACCGAATTTTTCGGCAGTTTCAATCAATGAATTAGATTCATGTAAATTAGATATATCTGCTTGAACTGCGTAAGCTAACCCGCCTTGAGAAATAATTTCTCGAGCTAGATTTTCAGCTAACAATTTGTTATTTTTATAATTTATTACGACAATAAAACCAGAAAATGCAAGCTCGGTAGCAATTGCGCGTCCAATTCCGCGTGACGCACCTGTGATAATTGAAACTTTATTTGACATATTTTTAAAAATTCATTTCCAACATTAAAATTTATCTTTAAAATTTATTTTACTAAAAAATTGATACAAAAACAAAAGTAACTAACAATTTTTAAAAATTTTTATCTTGTTATTGACAATATAAATTTATTTATCGTAAAGTAATTTACAAGTCTCTAATGTTTACTTTTTTTGTATTAAGGGGTAAAAAATGCCAACAGTTAATCAATTAGTTAGAAAAGGGCGCAAGACTCAGATTAAAAAATCTAAGTCACCTGCATTATTACGTGGTTGGAATTCTAAAAAACGCATGGCTACAGATAATGTTTCACCGTTGAAACGCGGTGTTTGCACTGCTGTTAAAACCACAACACCTAGAAAACCAAATTCTGCGCTTAGAAAAATAGCACGTGTAAAACTTTCGAATGGAATTGAGGTTACGGCTTATATTCCAGGAATTGGGCATAATTTACAAGAACACAGTGTAGTTTTAATTCGCGGCGGACGTGTAAAAGATTTGCCAGGTGTTAGATATCACATAGTGCGTGGCACTCTCGATACTCAGGGCGTCGCAAAACGTATGCGTGCTCGTTCAAAGTACGGTGCGAAAAAACCGAAAATTGTTGGTAATACAGCAAAATCAGAATCAAATAAATAATTTATACAAATTATATTTAAATTAATATTTGACAAAAAAAATTAAGTATTTCAAGATGTTATAAGCAATGTTTTAGATATTAATCGGAGATTTTTTAAATAGTTATTTTTTTGGAGGTTAATATGCCTAGACGCGGTGCAGTGCCGAAACGAGAAATTCTTCCTGATCCAATCTATAATTCTAAATTGATAGCCAAATTGGTTAATAATATTATGGTCGATGGTAAATACAATATTGCTCAATCGATTGTTTATGGTTCTCTAAAAAAAGTTAGTGAAAAATTCAAATTTGAGCCATTAGAAATTTTCGAAAAGGCTATGCATAATGTATGTCCTAATTTCGAAGTAAAAGCTCGTAGGGTCGGCGGGGCGACTTATCAGGTTCCTATCGAGGTGCGTGCTGAGCGCAAGCAAGCGTTAGGGCTACGTTGGATAGTGAGTTTTGCCGAAAAGCGCTCCGAACGAACCATGGTAGAACGCTTAGCAGGAGAAATTGCAGACGCATATTCAGGAATAGGAACATCGGTAAAAAAACGCGAAGATACGCATAAAATGGCAGAAGCTAATAAAGCTTTTGCACACTATAGATGGTGATTTGTTTTAGGAGAAATTAATGCCACGAAAAGTTTCACTTGCGTTGACAAGAAATATAGGAATTATGGCTCATATCGATGCTGGAAAAACAACTACTACTGAAAGAATTTTGTTTTATACAGGCATAAGTCATAAGATCGGCGAAGTTCATGATGGCGCAGCTACCATGGATTGGATGGTTCAAGAGCAGGAGCGTGGAATCACGATTACTTCTGCAGCTACAACATGTTTTTGGAAAGATCATAGGATTAATATTATCGATACTCCTGGACATGTAGATTTTACCGTAGAGGTAGAGCGTTCTTTACGTGTTCTTGATGGATCTGTAACAGTTCTTTCGGCAAAAGAAGGCGTAGAACCACAATCTGAAACGGTTTGGCGCCAAGCTGATAAATATAATGTTCCACGTATGGCGTATGTTAACAAAATGGATATAATAGGTGCTGATTTCTATAACGTTATGCAGATGATGAAAGACAGACTTAAATGTAATGTAGTGCCAATACAAATTCCTATAGGTGCCGAAGATAACTTCAAAGGCATAATAGATTTAGTTGAAATGAAATCTTATATTCATTACGATGACTTAGGTAAAGATATACGCGTGGGAGAAATTCCTACCGATTTACTCGAAATAACTAATGAATTTCGCGAAAAAATGCTTGAGTCTGTTACTGAATTTGATGAGTCAGTTTTGGAAAAATATCTTAACGGAGAAGAGTTAACCGAAAAAGAAATAAAATCATGCATAAGAATCGGTACCATACAAGGTAAAATAGTTCCTGCTACATGTGGAACTTCATATAAAAATAAAGGCGTGCAAAAATTACTCGACGCAATAGTAGATTATATGCCTTCCCCGAATGATGTTCCACCTATAAAAGGAATAAATCCAGATACAGAAGAAGAAATCGAGCGCAAATCTTCCGATAGCGAGCCGTTTTCTGCGTTGGCATTTAAAATTGCGACTGATCCGTATGTAGGCAAATTGTGTTTCTTTAGAGTTTATTCTGGTGTTATTAAATCTGGATCTTCGGTTTATAATTCTACTAAAAAAAATAACGAAAGAATAGGCCGAATTCTTCAAATGCATGCAAATAATCGACAAGATATTAGCGAAGTTTATGCAGGCGATATAGCAGCAGCCATCGGCTTGAAAAACACTTCAACCGGAGATACGCTTTGCAGTGAAAAGGATCCAGTAGTACTCGAATCAATGCAATTCCCTGAACCTGTGATCCGTGTAGCAATTGAACCTAAAACTAAAGCAAGCCAGGAAAAAATGAGTATTTCACTTTCCAAACTTGCCGAAGAAGATCCAACGTTTAAAGCTTATACAGATACCGATACAGGCCAAACTATTATAGCCGGAATGGGCGAACTTCATTTAGAAATAATTGTTGATCGACTTCTGCGTGAATTTAATGTTGAAGCAAATGTCGGTAATCCTCAAGTTTCATATAAAGAAACTATTAGAAAAGAAGCTTCAATCGAGGAAAAGTATATAAGACAATCTGGTGGACGCGGCCAATACGGGCATGTAAAAATTAGAATTGAGCCAAACAAAACAAAAGGATATGAGTTTGTAAATGCTATCGTCGGAGGAGCAATCCCAAAAGAATATATCCCAGCTGTAGACCAAGGCATAAAGGGCGCTATGCAAACCGGAATTCTTGCTGGATATAACGTAGTTGATGTAAAAGTGACGCTTTATGATGGTTCTTATCATGAAGTAGATTCTTCTGAAATAGCATTTAAAATTGCTGGTTCAATGGCATTCAAGGCAGCTATGCGAAAAGCCGATCCGGTTATTTTGGAGCCAATTATGAAAGTTTCTGTAACAGTTCCGGAAGAATATATGGGCGATGTTATAGGAGATTTAAATTCTCGTCGTGGCGTGATACAAGGGATTGATTCTTTACCAGGCGCGCAGAGAATAAATTCAGAAATTCCTCTTTCGGAGATGTTCGGGTATGCTACAGACATGCGTTCTAGAACACAGGGCCGCGGGCAATACACTATGGAACCTAGCCATTACGCCGAGGCACCAAAATCAGTTTCCGAAAGCATAATTTCAGCTCGTGCCAAGGCCACAACAACTTAAATTTTGTTCTCTTTAAACCAAAAATACAAATTTTTAAGCATTTTTTTAGGAAATACTATAAACTAAATGAAATTAAAATTTATATCACAAATTAAAATTGGGAAAATGTAGTTCAATTTTTCGAATTTTATCTCCGATTAAACTTTTTAAGAAAAATACAAGTTTCAAAAATTTCATCATTTAAAAATTCTAAATTTATAATCTCATCAATGTCAAATGCCATTACACCAAAAAACTCATCCAAATTAAGGGCGGTCGTATTTCTAGCTGTTGCTGCAATTAAAAACCTTAAATTTTGGGCAAGCTTATAGCCCAAATTTAAATCCAATTGAGCGATTATGGAAAGTTTTAAATGAGTACGTTAGGAAATAACGTTTATTTTGACTGCGCTAAGAAATTTAAAAATGAAGTCCTAAACTTTTTTAATAAGACTTGGGATTACATTAGACTGACTATGAAAAGTCGGATTAATAATAATCTTCAATCATTACAAAATCCAGAGTTTGAATTTGAAGGTGTATAGATATAAATAAGGTATTAGGAAATAAAAGATTAAACCAAGCGATGTTAGGGGTAAGTAATATAGAGTTCAAAAACACATTGCCAGAGTTTGAAAAAATATTGCTAGAAAAAGCGAAAGCAAAAAAACGTAAAAGAGCAGTAGGAGAAGGGTGTTAGCTTGTTTCGGGTCGCTTGCGGAATTTGGAATTTGCATTTAAACTTTGTTTAAAGTTGTGATGTTGTTTAAAAGCAATAATGAATCAAAAAGATAACTGGGGTGCATTTCTTAAGTGGGCAAATGATAAAACTAAACTAGAGGGCATAAATAAACTTATAGAATCAGAAGGAGGAATAACTATGGCGGCACAGGCTTTAAGAGGCATAAGTCTTAATGAAATCATGCAGATTCGAGCAATAGAAGCAGAGAAAAAAGTTAAAGATTATCTAAGTGATATGGCTAGGAGCAAGAGGGAAGGATTAGAGCAGGGATTAGAGCAAGGAGAGCAGATTGGGTTGGTGAAGGACGCACAAAATAAGATGATTGAGATAGCGAGGAAACAAATATAAAATCAGTTTGACAAAAAATCTAAAAATTTTAATGAGAATTTATGAAGGAAAATTAAATTGGTTCCAGAATGGCAAAAACTGCCAAAAGAAATGGCAAAAAATGAGTTTGTAAAAGAATATTTTGACATACTAAAAAAAAGAAAAAAATCATTGTATATTAAACGTATATTTGATTTGGTTTTTTCTCTAATTTTTTTAGTATTATTATTTTGGTTTATTATAATTATCAGTCTGCTGATTATATTAGATTCGCCAGGCGGTGCTTTTTTTAAACAAAAACGGGTTACACAATACGGAAATTTTTTTTATGTTATAAAATTTAGAACTATGAAATACGATACAGAAAAACTCGGTTTTTTAACTTGTCAAAATGATAATAGAATAACCAATATTGGGAAAATTTTAAGAAAATTTAAAATTGATGAAATTCCACAGCTAATAAATATACTTTTAGGCCAAATGACATTCGTCGGTACACGTCCTGAGGTTCCAAAATACATAAAAAAATATTCATCCAACATGGTACCTACCTTGCTTTTGCCTGCAGGCGTAACATCAGAGGCTAGCATAAATTTTAGAAATGAAAAAATTTATTTTAAAAATTCAGAAGATTATGATGATATTTATATAAATAAAATTTTGCCTGAAAAAATGTATTATAATTTGAATTATATTAAAAATTTTAATTTTTTTCTGGATTTAAAAATAATGTTAATTACTGTTTTGAAAGTTACAAGAATTTTAAAATGAGGTTGTTTTGCAAAGAGTATCACATGCAATGATTTTCGAAGGTAAAAAAGAAAAAATAACAATATTGGTTAATAAATATATTGTTGAAATAATGGGCGAATCTCATGAACTAAAAATAAAAAAAAAGACCCATCCTGACATAATTTATTTATTAAAAGATAAAAAAAAGAAATCAATAGGTATTGATGAAATAAGATTTATTCGTGAAAATGCTTCAATAAGGCCAATTGAATCGGAATTTAAAATATATGTAATTCACAACGCTAATTTGTTAACCGAACAAGCACAAAATGCTATTTTAAAAATCTTAGAAGAGCCTCCCGCGAATGTAATTTTTATGTTACTGTGCCCGAATGTTAATCAACTTTTGCCAACTTTAATTTCACGTACTACAATTATTCGAGATTTTGATTTTTCAAATGAAAAAATAAATAGTTTAAAAAATAAAAATTCAGAAATAATAGAAGATAAGTCAGAAGCATTATTTTTGGCGATAGTTAATTCTGATAGATATGAAATTTTATCAATGTGTTTTCAATTAGCGAAAAAAAGAGATTTATTAAAATCAGTGTTTGAAAAAACCAGAACTAAAATTATTCAAAAATGTGCCAAAGATATAAATATAATTAATAAGGCAAATAAATTGGAAAAAGTAATTGATCTCATTAATCTTAATGTAAACATAAATTTAATTTCTTGTTTTTTGTATTTATAATCTATTTGGAATTTACTTTCGTTAAACTAAAATATAAATTTAAAAT
Source organism: Oscillospiraceae bacterium (assembly GCA_031267335.1). Taxonomy (GTDB): domain Bacteria; phylum Bacillota; class Clostridia; order Oscillospirales; family Acutalibacteraceae; genus Improbicoccus. The sequence goes on from JAIRZH010000139.1 coordinate 11,677, forward strand.
AATAATATGCCTCGAAAGTACTGGTTTGCTTGTTTTAAAAGGAAAACTTGCGTAGTTTGTTATTCTTTTTTAACGATTGATTATAATATATCAAGGATTTAGAAAAACATTTTCGTTAGTATGTTCTTTTGTTTGATAAAATGATTTTAATTTTGATTTAATTGCTAAATTATTGTAAAATTTTATGAAATTTCCGTGAAAATTTATATTTTTAATTTGCTAAATACAAGTTTTAGTGAAATAATTATAAAAATTGGTAAATTAAAATTTATTTCAAAAGGGCAAAAAAATATCAAATAAAATATTATTTGATATATCAAAATTTTTATGATAAAATCAAACTAAGTAAAAAAAGTATGCGTAATTAATGATTTTTTGTGTTGACGCTAGGAGGCGGTAGTGTGAATATTTTAAAGTTTTTGTTCGGAAATTACAGTAAGCGTGAGTTCAAGCGTGTTAAACCGATTTTAGCTTTAGTGCAATCTAATGAGAAAAAGTATTTAAATATGTCAGATGAAGAATTGTCGGCTCAAACACATGTATTAAAAGAACGTTTAAAAATGGGTGAAACTCTAGACGCAATTTTGCCAGATGCTTTTGCTGTGTGCGTTGAAGCCTCAGATAGAGTTTTGGGCATGAGGCATTATCCTGTTCAAATTATCGGTGGAATAGTTTTGCATCAGGGCAGAATAAGTGAGATGAAAACAGGTGAGGGCAAAACTCTGATGGTCGGTTTGCCTGCGTATTTAAATGCGCTTACTGGGAATGGAGTGCATGTTGTTACTGTGAACGATTATTTAGCAAAACGTGATTGCGAAATAATGAGTAAAATTTATACATTTTTGGGTCTTACTACTGGTATTATTTGCCATGATTTAAGCAAAGAAGAACGTCGTGCTGCATATGCTGCTGATATTACGTATGCTACAAATAATGAGCTTGGGTTCGATTATCTTCGTGATAATATGGTCGGTCGCAAAAATGAAAGGGTTCAACGTGGGCATTTTTTTGCTATTGTCGATGAAGTTGATTCTATTTTAATTGATGAAGCTCGTACTCCACTAATTATTTCTGGTGAAGGAGAAAAATCGACAGAATTATATGGTATTGCGGACAAATTTGTAAGAGGTTTAAGAAAAGTTAAAGTAGCAGAATTAAATGAAAAAGAAGAAAATGATGAAATTTATGAGAGTTGCGATTATGTTGTAGACGAAAAAGCTAAAACCGCAACTTTGACACCTTCTGGTATTAAAAAAGCAGAAAGTTTTTTCCATTTGGAAAATCTGGCTGATTTTGAAAATATCACTATCCAACATCATATAAATCAAGCTCTTAAAGCTTATGGCGTTATGGTTTGCAATGTAGATTATGTTGTTCGCGATGGCGAGGTTATGATAGTTGATGAGTTCACTGGTCGTCTCATGCATGGTCGGAGATACAACGAAGGCTTGCATCAAGCAATCGAGGCAAAAGAGAAAGTAAAGATCGAAAAAGAATCTAAAACTTTAGCTTCGATAACATTTCAGAATTATTTTAGACTTTACAATAAACTTTCCGGCACAACAGGAACTGCAACAACAGAAGAAGAAGAATTTAGAGAAATTTATAAGCTTGATGTAATTGAAATTCCACCTAATAAAAACATTATAAGAAAAGATGATTCTGATGTTGTGTACAAAACCGAACATGCTAAATTTAGAGCCGTTATGAACGAAATTGACGAAGCGATTAAAACCGGCCAGCCGGTATTAATAGGTACCGCTTCGATTGATAAATCAGAAATTTTAAGTGCAATGTTAAAAGCAAAAAACGTGAAACATAAAGTTCTTAATGCAAAATATCACGAAAGAGAAGCTGAAATTATTGCACAAGCCGGCCAAAAAAATGCTATTACTATTGCTACAAATATGGCAGGCCGTGGAACTGACATTATGCTTGGTGGAAATGCTGAATACATGGCTAAAGCAGAGTTAAGACGTATTGGGCTTTCGCCTGAAATGATAAATGAAGCCACAAGTTTTTCGTTAACCGAAGACGAAGAGATCATTGAGCTTCGTATGCGTTATAGGGAAATCTTAAATGAAAACAAAGAAAAACTTAAGCCTTTAGCTGAAGATGTAAAAAAAGCCGGAGGTCTGTATATTCTAGGAACTGAAAGACATGAATCTAGAAGAATTGATAATCAGTTAAGAGGTCGTTCAGGCCGTCAAGGCGATCCAGGCAAAAGTAGATTTTTTCTTTCTTTAGAAGATGATTTAGTGAGAATTTTCGGTGGCGAAAGAATGTCGGCGATAATGTCGAGACTAAAAATCGATGAAGATTTGCCATTAGAAGCCAAAATTTTAACTCGTTCTATAGAAAATGCACAAAAGAAAATCGAGGCTCGTAATTTTGCTTCACGAAAAAGCATTTTACAATATGATGACGTTCTTAATAGACAACGTGAAATTGTTTACGAACAACGCAATAAGGTTCTTGACGGAGTTGATATACACGATTCAATAATGAAAATGTTCGACCAAACTGTTAATGCAGTTGTTATACGTTATTTATCGTTTGCCGAAACAAAAGAAAGTTGGAATTTAGAAGGATTGCGAGATTACTATTTGAGTTGGGCGCTGGAAAAAGATGATTTAAAATTTTCAGAAGAAGAACTAGCTCAGCAGAATATAAAAACTATAGAAGATTTTATTAAATCAAAATGTAGAGAATCATATGAACGTCAGAAAAAAATCATCGGTGAAGAAGCTATGCACGAATTAGAACGTGGTATTTTGCTTGAGTGTGTGGACAAAAAATGGATGAATCATATGGACGATATGGAAGAACTCAAGCGCGGTATTAATTTGCGTGCGTATGCGCAAAGAGATCCAGTTGTGGATTATCGTCTAGAAGGTTTCGATATGTTTGACGAAATGATTATGTCGATTAAAGAAGAAACCATAAAAATGCTACTTTCTTTCAAAATAAAATTAAACAACATGTTACTAAAAGGTTTTGTGCCGGTTGTTAGATCTAAAAACTCTAGAATTGGCGGTTAATAAATTTTTTATTAAATTTATTTATTTTTTAAAAATTTAATTATCGTTCTGAGAGCCTATTTGATATTTCTTAAAAGCAGCGCATATTTTATGATAAAATTTTTAAATTCAAAGCATGAAGAAGGGAAATACTGACGTATTTAACTGACGAACATGTAGAATTAAAATTTTAGTTAGGGTCTGTTTTCGCTGCCGTTTGATGACTATATTTCGGTACTTTTTGGTTTGTACTACGTTAAATTTTTTCAAAATACGCCAGTATTGTGAAAAAATTTTCCTTATTCAAGCCAAAAGTTACTCAAAATTTTGCATTTTAAATAGCGGGAATAGGCTAGCCAAAATTTTTAAAATTATGCATGTTTGTTAGAGCCTATCTGATATTTCTAAGCAGTACAGATTTGATGAAAAAAATTTTAAAATTTAAAGTGTTAGGAAGGCAAATACTGACGTATTTAACTGACGAGCAATATAAATTTAAAAATTTTAGTTAAATATATGCACTGATTTGGAGATATTAGACAGGATTTTAGTTAAATACGTCAGGATTTGCTTTATCCACACTTAAAATTTTAGAAATTTTATCATAGAATCTGCATAGTTAAGAAATGTTAGACAAGTTTTTAGGATAACACGTTTATGCGTTTGCTGCGGGTACATGAAAATTAAATTTGATTTTTAATTATTTCTATATCGGAATAGAAAAATTCTAAAGATAATTTTTAGGATTAATTTTTTCTGTTTGACGCCAGCCAAACAAAGTTAAATGTATTAAAAATGTTCAAAAATTTTCAAAAATTCGCATCTTTAGCTTATTGAAGATAGGCCCTAAGTTATTTGTTATTATTTTCATATAAGCATTTTGGGAAAACTGATTTATTTAAAATCTAAAAATTTTAAACGCAAGAGGCAATTACATGGAAGAAAATCGAACAGATAATAAAAAAGGAGAGGAAAGAGAGAGGGGGGGGGCACCAGATATTATTACTAAAATTAGATTTAAAAAAATCAAAAACTTAAAAAAGAACTTTTCAAAAATTCTTGCTGTAATTTTAGCGATTTTAAATTTATTTGCTAGTGATTTATCAGTTAAGGCTTTAGAAAAAAACGATGCTAATAATAAATTAAGCATTAGTGAAAAAAATATAGGCGAAAGTAAGAAAGTTTTATCGAAAAAATATACTAGTATTGGGATTGCAGCATTTTTATCAGCGTTCTTTGGAATTAAAAAAATTCGGAAAAAATTAGAAGAAGAAGCTAAGCGTAAATCGATAGAAGAAGAAGAAGCTAAGCAAAGAGAAGTTCAGCCGAAAAACGCTGAGCAATGGTTTAAAAGTTTTAATACACGACTTGATGTACAAAATGAGATAATAGAAAAAATAAAAAAAAATACTGCTAATACTAAAGAATTAGAAGAATTTGTAAATTTTTACCTCGAAATAATCGAATTAGCCAGACAATATATAAATTTTTTTCAAGCAGAATTAATTTTTGAAATTCACCCTAGTATTAAATCCGAAGAAAAAATTTCACCTTATGATATCATTAAAGTCACAGTTAGAAACACCGGAGCTATTATTCGTATTTTATGGAATTATCCATTTATAAAATTCGAAAATAATTTCAAAACAGCGGAACAAGCATTGAAATATTTGAAAACACCGTTTTCTTTTCTTTCTATAATTTTTGAATTGTTAGAATGTAGGTTTCAAAAATATTATTTTTATCATATTGGCGTTATTTCCAATTCTAGTGATTGTTCTTCGTGTGAACCTCCGTTCAGAACATCAGCGTTTCAGATTGTAAATGGCGAATTAATGGAATGTTATGGTTTTTCCCGTGGAAAAAAAATAAAACCTTGTAATAATGCATCGGGTCTTAAAAATTTTTTAGTTAATTTGCGTCTAACAAACACTTTAAAATGTTTAGGAACATTAGAGCAAAATCTAAAAAATCTGTCTATCACGCAAAAAAATGATAATATTTTGAAATTGCTTCGGAATTCAACTTGGGTTCCAACATATTTAAAACTATATTAGGGCCTGTTTCCACTACTGTTTAACGACCATATTTCGATACTTTTTGATTTATACTATGGAAAGATTTTATCTAAAATCCATTCATACTTTTCGGTATTTTTAGCGTTAACTACTCTAAAATTATATATAATCTCATCATTAATTTCTTCATTAGTTAATTTTGTTTTGTAGCAAAACAATTCTGATGCTGCTTCCAAATGATTATAAATGCACTCTGGTATTTCGTGGGCATGTTTGCTTAATTTTGATATCATTCGGTCCCAAAATAAAGTTGCATATTTAAATCCCCAAATATCTACTAAAAAAGTAAAATTTTGAGCAGATATTATTGATTGATAACAGGAATCAATATATTGCTCACAATAAATTAGCCATCTATCAAACACCATGCTCGGAAATCCATCGACTATCTTACTATATACAAAAAAAGCTTTCGCTTTTCTTTCTTCTGTTATTTGGTACTCATTGCTTTTTTCATCTAATTCAGCAAATGCATACATTAATA
>JAIRZH010000026.1 GCA_031267335.1 Oscillospiraceae bacterium
TACTTAAAATTTTTCTATGAATCATGATACTCCAAATTTAAATTTAATAACATTTTAATAACATCAAATGAAGCTTATCCCTGAAACTACTACCAAATCCAAAAAAACTATTTAAAAAATTCGGCAACTTACTAATTTAATTATAAACTTTTCAAAATTAAGTTTTAAGCATAATAAAAAAATTTTGCAACAGGCGAAAAAATTATCACATAAATTTAATATAATACTACAAAAATTTAACAATCGAGTTAAATTATGCTTATTCGAATCCAAACTCCGGATTGAAATTAAAATTAAATCTACTTTAAAATTTAAAATCCTGTTTAATATTTTCTAAGGTAGTGCGGAATTTATGATAAAATTTTTAAAATTTAAAGTGTGAGGAAGGCGAACAATAACGTATTTAACTGACGAACAATACAGAATTTTAAAAATTTTTAGTTAAATATATGCTACTTTGGAGATATCAGACAGGCTCTTGACAATAAAAAACACAAAACTAAAACATATTTAACGTTACGAAATAATTTAACATGCAAATTTTCAAAAAAAATGAATTTTAATAAAAATTTATTTAAATCAGGTTTAAAATGTTTTTCAAACAAATTCAGCTATCTTTAAAATTTCCTCAGGAAGTTTTATTCCTAACTTAGAAATAATTTGTTGATTTAATAATAAATTATTTTCTCTCAGATATTGAATTGGCATATTTTGTGGCTTATTTCGCTTAGCAAAAATTTCTGTCGCTTGCTTTGCTGTAAGTTGACCAATTTTATAATAATCCATACCATAAGTACCGATTGCGCCTTTACTAACAAGTGTATTTTCACTGCAAACTACAAATTTTTTGTTTTTTAAAGCAATATCCGAAATTAAAGGCATGCTTGCAGCAGTTATCTTATCTATAGGAACATAAATTTCATCGACTTCGTTTATCAGATTTTTAATCGACTGTTCTACTTCGTTGATTTGTGAAACAGCAAACAGTTTCGATTCAAGACCTAAATTTTTAATTTTTTTGTCTGCAAGTTCTGCTTGGTATCGTGGGCTATTATCGATAGATGAATATAAAACCCCTATTTTTTTGGTATTAGGATTTAGTTTTAAAATTAATTCTATTTGTTGGTCAACGGGAGCTAAATCAGACGTTCCGGTAACGTTTGTATTTGGTTTATTGTTAGTTTCGACAAGACCAGAATCTTCTGGATTGGTTATTGCTGTTACTAAAATAGGTATAGTTTTTGTTGCGTTTGCCACGGCTTGCGCCGCAGGGGTTGAAATTGCTAGAATTAAATCGCATTTTTGATTAACAAATTTATTAGAAATTGTTTCACAAACCGAAAGATCTCCACCAGCGTTTTGGAAATCAAAACTTACATTTTTGCCATCTTCAAAACCTAAATTTTTTAGCTCATCAACAAATCCATCGCGAGCTTTATCTAATGCTTCATGCTCTACGATCTGAATTACACCGATTTTTAAAATATCTTGATTTTTTTTCCTAAAAAATATTATCGCTAATATAACAACTGCTATAGCGATAGCTATCAAAAATATAATTAAATAATGTTTAAATTTATTCATAAAATATTAATTTTCAATCACGAAATTTTTAGTTTCAAAATCATGAAAAGCTAAATTAACCGCATTTGTTTCAAGCGGTTTGCCACGTGTTTCAAAATCTAAAATAATACCGCGAGCGCGTTTCGAAACTGCTATTGCTAACGCAAAACGGCACGCACGACCACTGATCATATCTTCAACGGAAGGTAAAACTTTGGATTTATTATTTTTCATTGCGACTCCTTATGATTATATATTATTTCTAATATTCTTTTTGAACATTTTTTAACATCGTCATTAATAACTTTATGATTATACATATTAGAATGTTTTATTTCAAATTCTGATCGTACTAGCCTTTTTTTAGTCTGTTTATTATTTTCAAAATCACGATTGTAAAGTCTTCTGCTAAGTATTTCCGATGATGGAGGAGCTACAAAAATGCTAAGTGATTCGGGCATCTTTTTTTTTATTTCAAGGCCACCTTGAACATCGATTTTTAAAATAACAATTTTGCCTAAATCCAGAAAATTTTCAATCATTTTTTTAGGAGTACCATATAGATTTCCGCAATAAGAAACATATTCAATGAATTTATCGCCGTTAATTGCTTTTATGAACTCTTTATGAGTCAGAAAAAAATAATCTACTCCATGCGATTCACCACTTCTGGGCCTTCGTGTGGTTGCAGAAATAGAAACCACTAAATCAGGATCCAATGATTTCATTTCTTTTAAAAGTGTATCTTTGCCAACACCAGATGGCCCAGAAAAAATCACAAGCAAACTTTTATTATTTAAATTTTTATTCATTTCTTTGTTTTTAACACTAAATTGAAAATTTGGAGGCGCTACCCGGAATCGAACCGGGGAATAAAGGTTTTGCAGACCTCTGCCTTACCGCTTGGCTATAGCGCCTTTATTAATAAAATTTCATCTTTAATTATATAAAAAAAATAATTAAAAAATGATTTTATAAAACAAAAATTAAGTAAATTCCGAAACTTAAATCCATAGAATTTTATTTTTAACTACTTAATCTTATAAAAAGCAACACTAGTATATATAAAAGCCACAAGTAGCAAAAATGAAATATTCAAGAGATTTTAAAAGAAATCTATCGACGCCATAAACTGTTTTATTCAGTTTCTTATCATCAAATTTTATCATCAAATAAACGAAGTATTTATACCCCGTAATATGACATAAATTTTTTTTATTTAGTTTATGACATTAATTAGGATCCTATCATCTTACAAAAATGGAGCGAACGACGGGGCTCGAACCCGCTACCTCCACCTTGGCAAGGTGGCGCTCTGCCAGATGAGCTACGTTCGCTGGTGCCTTCGGGCGGAATCGAACCACCGACACGAGGATTTTCAGTCCTCTGCTCTACCGACTGAGCTACAAAGGCAAAATTATCCTATATAAATTAATAATAAAATATTTTTTAAAAAGCACAAGACTTAAAAATTAATTTCATTTATGGAACGGCATTGAATTCACTAAAAATGTTCAGGAACTGCCAAAATTTTGCATTAAATTCTAAAATTAAAGCAAGTTTTCAATTTACTATAAGACTTTTAAAATGTCAAAAAAATATTGCAAAAAGCACAATAGACTTGTTCATGAATAGAAATCAGAACAAAACAGGTTATGTCACAAATTTATAGCTTTACTTCCTCGCCCCCCCACACAATACACAGGGCGAAGAATTCATATCAACAATTCAAGGACACAACCTGCTCCTACTGCTCTTTTACGTTTTTTTGCTTTCGCTTTTTCTAGCAATATTTTTTCAAACTCTGGCAATGTGTTTTTGAATTCTATATTGCTTACCCCTAACATCGCTTGGCTTAATCTTTTATTTACTAGGGCCTGTTCCCACTATTTGAAATAACAAAATTTCGAATAATTTTTGGTTTGGATAAGGAAAATTTTTTCACAATACTTAACGTATTGTAAAAAAATTTAACGTAGTACAAATCAAAAAGTACCGAAATATGGTCGTTAAACAGTAGTGGAACAGGCCCTAATACCTTATTTATATCTATTAACATTTTTACCGCCTTTACTATCAATATTTTTATTTTAATTTAGTTTTTTTCTTTCATTTTAATTTTTAGTTTAACTTTTTTTTATTGATAGACAAG
>JAIRZH010000045.1 GCA_031267335.1 Oscillospiraceae bacterium
TAATCTCATCGAAGAACAAATAAAAGAAAGAGTTAATCAAAATCAAAATTCTGGTATTAATGATTTAATCATGCAATTACAAACAAAAACAAGAAAAGTTTTTTTAAATGAGATACAAAATCGAAAAAATTATATAGAAAATCTAAAACTTAAAGAGTCAAATTTAAGTGATCAACTTCAAAAAAAACGAATTGATTTAGATTCGCAATCAGCACAAATCAAAAATACCACAAAAGAAAAATTGCAAAATAATCTTAAAGAACAATTGCAAAATAATCTTCAAGAAATTTTTAAACAATCAGAAACAATAAAATCTCTTGAACAAGGAATTTTTAAAAAATCAGGAGAATCTATAGTTTTTTCATCAACTAGTAAAAAAGATGAAGTTTTAGAGCAATTAAAAAACATAAAAGATTTTTACGACGAATATCATGATAATATTAATATAAGAAAAGCTAATGGATATAGTCAAAAATTAGGATGTTATTTTGAAATTAAGGATTTTTATATAAAAATCGCTAATTATAGTAATTTATGTTTTTTAGATTCGACTATTGCAGATTTTAAACTAATTTGTGACGGAAAAGAAAAATTTGATTTTGAACTTAAAAAATTAGAATCAGAATTAAAAAATTTAAAAGAAACATTAAAAAACGATAATACTTTTTTTGGAAACTTTCTTATGGTATCAGAAGATCAAAAAATAAGAAGATTAGAAATAATTTCGGCGTTTAATTTTAAAAAAGAAAATGAAATAGAATTAAGTAACAATAAAAAATAATATAATGAATAAAAATTACAATAGACTTCTTTCGAAATTTTTTGGAATACTTCGTTTTTTGTTCGAGACTCCTCAAGAGTATCCATATAATAAGCCGGTGACATTAAAATCCGGTGGTTTAGAAAGAAGTCTATTGCCAAATCTTTTGAAATGCTTTATCGAACCACTTTGGAAATTTATCAGGAATTTTGCCTAAAAAGCCAGATTTTTCCAGCTGTGTTTTATCATGAATTCTGCCGTCATGAGTAAACGAAACACAGAGTATTCGTTGTTTTTTGTTATAAATTACTATGTTTTTTCTTGTGTATCTTTTCTTTTTTCCTAAATATTGTTTTTTAATCTTTTTCTTAGAGCCTGTCCAATATTTCTAAGCAATACAGATTTAACGATAAAATTTTTAAAATTCAAAGCGCGAGGAAGGCGAATACTGATGTATTTAACTGACGAGTAATACAGAATTTTAAAAATTTTAGTTAAATATGTGTTGCTAAAGAGATATTAGATAGGCTCTTATTCTTTGGCCGCTGTTCAGGACGTTCTGTGCCATCTATAAAAACATCTTCTTTGGTTCAATTGTTAAATTTTTGTAATATTCCGTGAAATTTCCGCGGCTTTAATAAAATTGTAATTGACGTTTTAAAAATTATTTTATAACATTAAAAAACTAGTACTTGAAATTTTATTTTTCTTAAGGAGTTCAGTTTAGAATGTTTCGAACTTATCAACCTAAAAAAATTCATACAAAAAGAGAACATGGATTCAGGAAACGCATGTCAACACGTTCAGGCCGTTTAATTTTATCTCGTCGTAGACTTAGAGGCAGAAAAGTTTTATCGAGGTAAAATTTGAAGATTGTGCCATTAAATCGTAATAACGATTTTAAACGCGTTCATATGCGTGGTAAGACTTTTGCTTTTCCACATGTAATTATCGGATTTTTAAAAAATAATTTTAAAATTTCGAGAATCGGAATAACTGCAAGTAAAAAAGTTGGTTGTGCGGTTAAAAGAAATCGAGCTCGTAGAATTATACGCGCTGCATGGTGCGGGGTGGCTTGCAGAATAAAACCTGGTTTTGACATAGTGTTCGTAGCACGCTATGCTACAGCGAATTCAGACACAAAAAGTTTACAGCGTGAAATTTTTTCGGCGATTAAAAGATTTACTACAAATATCGGTAATTTAAATAATAAAAATCAGATTATAAATCCTAGATCGTAATTCAGGGCCTGTACTCATTACCATTGAAACGGCCATACAAGTTCAAACAGTTTAAGAATATTTTCTTTTCGTACGTTAAATGGATTTTTTAAATTTTCTTCTAATGTATTTAAATATTTTAAAATTTTTTCTTTTTCGCACGCTAACAAAAAAATATTTTCAAATTCTTCATGTTGTTTTACGTCAAGTTCCATTTTTACCATATCACCAAAATAATGATAATAATAACAATTCACAAATTTATCATTTATAATTTTAAATCCTGTTACAGGCCGCCACCGAGGAATATACAAATCAAAAAAATAATCGGTGTCAAGAGTATCATGAATTTCATAAAGATATGGCAAATTAAAAATTCTTAAAAAACTAAATATTATAGAAACAGCAGAAAACGTTTCCTTCAAATCGTCTAATACTTTTTCCGCTGTTTTGTGATCATCATCGCAGTCTATTAATGGATCAGAGTTGTCATGATTAAAATTAAGAGTAGCTCCGGTGTTTATAACTGTAACTTTTTTATTAAAAAGA
>JAIRZH010000146.1 GCA_031267335.1 Oscillospiraceae bacterium
AATTTAAAAATTTGTCTGCTAAGAAAAAAATTTCAATAGTCGGTGCTGCTGCCACCGCGTTGTTATTGTTAAGTTCTGGTGCTTTTTTTGCAATAAAATCCATTTCAGGAGATAAAAAAAAAAAAATCGGCGGTGTTAATCCGGAAGCATATGTCGAAAAAAACAATTTTCCATCGCTTCTATTTAAAAAAATAGCTCTTATCGGTGATGCACGAAGTGGTAAGACTGCTTTTATAGAAAGAATGTCAAACGGAATGTTTAACAGTGATGAACGACCACCTACCATGGGAGGAAAATCTTATCTAATGGAACGAGAATTTGGTAATCAAAAAGTTCGATTTGATTTTTGGGATACAGCCGGTGAAGAAAGATATAGAGCTTTAATTTCGGTTTATTTCAGAGGGGCTGATTTGATATTGATTTTTATTAATTCAAGCGAAGATATTAATAGCCAATTAGACTATTGGCTCGATTTTTTTAAAAGCTCAGTAGGTAATGAAGCTAAAGCTATGGTAATTTTAAGCAGATTAGACTTAGTAAAAAAAGCTCAAGATATTGAACTTATAAAGAAACAAATAAATCAAAGTATTGCGAAAGACCCTGACCTTAGTAAAAGAGTAACTTTATTTAGCGAACAAATTTCAAGCGAAAGCATCGATAGTGAAGTGATGCAAAAATTTGAAGGCGAAATATATAAAAATATTACGTCATAGCCACGAAGCATTTAATTAGTTGTTTTGCTTTAAAAACCCATGGATTTTATTAGAATTTTACGAAATTTATAATTTTTTTGAAAATTCACACGTTACTGAAAATTCTTATATAAATTATATTTGTTCTAAAACTGAATTATTAGACTTCTTTCGAAACTCCCCAAGTACTTCGTTTTTCCAAAGCTCCTTTTTATAATATTTTGTGAGTTTATATAAATTAAGTTTGACAAACTTTAAAATTATTTGTATCATTAAAATTAATTGTTCAAAAAGAGACTTAAAGTATTTGCCGAAATAAGTCTATTGAAGACAGGTTTAAAAAATGCTCAAAAATCACTAAATACATTTCGTAAACTTTCTTTATGTTTACACAAACATCACGCAAATCAGACCGAGAACAAGAAAAAAATTTTCGTTAGCATGTTCTTTTGCTTAATAGATGATTCTAATTTGATTCGATTGTTAAATTCTTTTAATATTCCGTGAAATTTCCGTGTTAAATTTTGAGTATATTTTCAAAAAGAAATAAAATGTGATATAAGTTTACGTAGCTTGAAATTAAAATTTTAAGCTATAAAAATAAGTTTAAAATTGTAGTTTTTAACTTAAAAATTTTGAAATTAATTTAATTAATTTATGTAAATTTTAATTATAATTTTTCTATTATGATTGTTATAAAATTAACAAGTGGAGAGGTATCGAAGTGGCCGTAACGAGACTGATTCGAAATCAGTTTGAGAAAAAATCTCACGCGGGTTCGAATCCCGCTCTCTCCACCACACGGCCATTAGACGAACTCTTAAGTTTATCTAATGGCATTTCTATTTTAGAATCCTGAACATTGCAGAAAATATGAAGTTTACTATCATAAAGATAAATTTTATTGATGAAAGTATCTATTAGGGAACGTCGAAAATTGATGCCATTAACATCGCCTTTTTTAAATCTATCAAAAAAGAATTTAACTTGAGCAAATTTAAGCTGTGGTTTCAAAATTTTTTCTCGCGCAAACTGGGCTTGTAAATCTTGTTTCTCAAGTTGTCTTTTTTCAATTTGAGCAGAAATGATGTCGGTGGCTTTGCCTGATTCGAGAGCTTTTATCAAATTTTCTGTTGCAGTTTCATTTTTGCGTATTTTCTTTTTGAGTCTTTTCAAAATGTCCGTGTTACTTTCTTTTTCAGATAATTCGCAAATATTTTGAGCAATTTTATCAATAACTTCATCTGTTAAAATTGAAATAACCTTTTCGACAATCAAATCCTCAATGTAAAATTTCTTGACGGATTTCATCTTGCAGGCTTTCTTTCGATTATTAACACACTGATAATATTGATGAATTTTACCTGTTTTAGAAGTACCACAGATGCCAACCATTGCAGACTTACAATGACCGCAAAAAAGTTTTGTTGTAAGTAAGTAAAATTCTTCAACGGATTTTGAACGAGCCGGAGCTTTTTTTGTTTTTCTCGAGAAGTTGGAGAGTGTTTCCAATTGTGGCTACTAAGTTATGATATCAAAAGGGATTAAATAGTCTATGACATTACCAAGAATAGACAAACTTGTGTAATGTTTTAAAAATTTTTTCAATGAGTGCTTCAAATTCCGGAATTTTTTTTTCGATTCTTTCTAAATAATTTTTTGAATTTTCAAATGTTTTTATAATTTCATTACGGTTAAATGTATAAAAAAATTTTTGATAAATTTTACTGAAATTTTCCGTATGTTCTGAAAAAATACGGCAATTCTTATTTTTTTCGTCCTCCAAAATTTTATTTTGTTGCGATAAATTTAATATTTTTTCTTCTTGCAAATTTAACAAAATATTATTTTTTTGCAATGATTCATTCAAAATTTTATTTTTTTTTGATAACTCATTAACACTTTGTTCTTGCGATCCTAAACGCACATCATTCATAAATACTAATCTGTTAGAATCGATATCATCGATAATACGATATAGTGTTTCTGGAATTTGTATAAAGGCTCGCGGCATCGGAATCTCTTTTAACATCCTTGCACAATTTTCTAAATCTTTAATCATTGTTTTAATTTGGCTATAAGCCTCATTTCGATTTTCTTTATTTTCATTTGGTAAATTATCTTTCGTTAGACTGTTGAAATTTTTACTGATTTCATAGAATTTTGTCGTATATTCTAAAAGAATATTTTGTTCATTTGAACGACGTTCATCATCCTTAGTGTGTCTTTCACATTGTTCTGATAATTCAGTAATTTTTTTTTGTAATTCCGAATTTATACGACCTGACGGTCGAAGGTATTGAGATAATAAATTCTCTTTCGTAGTTTCAAGTTGATTTTTTAAATTACTATTTTCTAATATCAAATTATCTATCGTGCAATCGCAAATTTTTAAATCAGATTTTATTTCATCGTTTTTAATTTTTAAGATATTAATTTCTGTTTCTGCTTGTTTCTTGAAATTTGCCATCGATGATTGAGTTTCTAATTTTTCTGTCGCTTCTTGAGATTTCAAATTTTCGATTTGTTTATTTAAATCCTGAATTTGTCCCTGTAATTTTGCGTTTTCTTCTTGAAGTTTATTCTTTTCAAAATTTGAATTTTCAAAGAGATTTTTATTCGCATTGTGTAAAAACAAATTTTCTACTTTGATTTTTCCATTAGCATTAGTTAGTTCTTGCAATTCAGTAGCTTTTTTTTGAATTTGTTCATTTAAATCCTGAATTTGTCCCTGCAATTTTACGTTTTCTTCTTGAAGTTGATTTTGCGAATTTGAATTATGTTCATTGGAATTTTTATTTTGTTTTTTTAAACTTAAATTTTTTTCTTCGAATTGTTTTTTAGTTTCAGCTAGTTCTTGCAATTCAGTAGCTTCTTTTTGAATTTGTTTATTTAAATCTTGAATTTGTCCCTGCAATTTTACTTTTTCTTCTTGAAGTTGATTCTGTAAATTTGAATTATATTCATCGGAACTTTTAATTTGTTTTTTTAAATTTAAATTTTCTTTTTCGATTTGTTTTTTGGTTTCAGTTAGTTCTTGCAATTTAGTTTCTTTATTTTTTAGAAATTTTTCAATTTCATATCTCAAACCCACAACCCATGGGTTAATAATTTTTACCCATGGTACTTTAAAATCAAAGCATTGACAAAGTTTTATACAAAAATCATTAAAATTTTTTTTTATATCTGAGATTTCTTCTTTTAATTTTTTTAAAATTTCTTTTGCATTAAAATTTTCTTTATTAGAAGTTAATAATTGATTTGATTTTTCTGAATTTTGTTTTTTAAGTTCTTCAATTTCTTCTTTTAACTGTTGATTTTCTCTATCAAAATTTTGTTTTTGATTCTCGAAAGTTTGAGTTTGTTTTTTAAATTCTTCTTTTTCTTGGGCTTGTTTTAAAATTTCGTTTTGGCTCTGTGAAAATAAATTTTTTTCTAGGATTAGATTTAAAATTTTATTTTTTAATTTTTCATCACCATTTAATTGCAAGAAAATTTTATTAATTACTGAAACATCTTTTGTAGTAAGTAATATAAATAATTCTTCTAATCGTATGTATTCTTTTTTGATAGCTGTTTCATCCTGATTTTCGCTTTCTATAGATTTTTCTTTATTACGGTGTGATTCATATTTAACTCCAATAGAAAAACCAGAAATTGCGCTGATAGCACAACTAAACAAACATTTTAAAAAATCTAAACTATTTTGACTGTTTTTGTTATTAGAAACTTTTTTTTTAAGATTTTTAAAAAGAATTTTTGGATTAATATTTTTACTTTCTATTGGTGCTGCTGTTAAAGCCGAACTAGAAGCTAAATCACAGGTTACCGATATTTGAAAAACTAAAAATATTGAAAAAGCTTTAAATAAAGCTTTTTTTATTTTTTCTTTGTTTATATTGTATTTTTTTATTTCTAAATCTTTATTAAAATTTTTGATTTTTTCCTTAATAATCAATAGTCTCTCTTTGAGTTCTCTTCTCTCTCTGCGCGAGATCTTTTGAATAGTTCTTGTTCAATCGAATAACTCCTTAAAAAATAAAACTCTATATTGTTATTTATGATTAAATTAATTTTTAAAGTCAATTGTATATACTTTTGTTTTAATTTATTTATAAACTTTTTTTAAACAGTATATCTATTAAAGCTTATTAAAAATAAGTTTTGGATTCTTGCTCTCAATTTTGATTTAAATATTCCTCTAATTCGCTTTTAATAACTGTTACTTTTGGGCCATAAATAATCTGAATATTATTTTCTTTTTGAATAATGCCTAAAGAACCGCTTTGTTTGATTAAATTACTATCAATAATTCCGCCATTAATAACTTTAACGCGAAGTCTTGTGGCACAAGAATCTAAATATTCAATATTTTTTTTACCGCCAAGGCCTTCAATAATTATTTCAGAAAAATTTTCTTTAGTAACTTCAAAATCCTTTTTTGTATAAAGTTTAGATTCGATTTCGTCTTCTTCGCGGCCAGGCGTCATTAAGTTAAATTTTTTAATCGCAAATTTAAAACAAAAATAATAAATAGTAGCATAACAGATTCCAACAGGAATGATAGCAACCCAATTTGTTTTTGAATTGCCAGGAATTATTCCATAAAGCAATAATTCAATAATTCCGCCTGAAAACGTCATGCCTACGCAAACTTTTAACATATGCATTAGCATAAACGATAGCCCAGCAAAAACGCAGTGAGCAGCATAAAGAGCTGGTGCGACAAAAAGAAATGTAAATTCTATAGGTTCAGTTACACCTGTTATTATTGCGACTAAAGCAGCAGAAAACAGTAAACTACCAACAACTTTCTTTTTATTATTTTTAGCACATCTGTACATAGCAAACGACGCAGCAGGCAAACCAAACATCATAAATGGAAATTTACCAGCCATGAATCTTGTTGCATTTACACTAAACTTGACAGTATTTGGTGAGGCAAGTTCTGCAAAAAAAATATTCATCGCACCTACTATATAATTTCCATCAATAACAGCTGTTCCACCAAGACCTGTTTGCCAAAACGGCATATAAAAAACATGGTGCAAACCAAATGGTATTAAAGCTCTTTCGATAATTCCATAAACAAATGTTCCTGCATATTTCGATTGTGTAACAAAATATCCAAGTGAATATACACCTTGCTGAATATATGGCCAAATAAAAAACATTAATGTGCCAGCCGCAATGGAAAAAAATGCCGAAATTATCGGCACAAATCGAACTCCCCCAAAAAATGCTATCCAATCAGGTAGTTTTATTTTATAGAATCTATTATGTAGCCATGCAACGATTAAACCTATTAACATGCCGGCAAAAACGCCCATTTCAAGCGTTTGTATTCCGCAAACCATTCCTAACGTTCCTTCGAGTATATTGGCAGAATTAAGTTTTCCGGAAATTAATAATAATGTAGAAATTGTTTTGTGCATTATCAAAAACGCTATTGCCGAAGATATTGTAGCAACGCCTTTTTCTTGTTTAGCCATTCCGAGTGCGACCGACATTGCAAAAATGATCGGTAGATTCGCAAAAACAATTTCACCTGTATTTTTTATTACAGTTAAAATAAAATTTAAAAATGTTCCACCGCCGACTAACCATTCTATTCCATAAGAAGATATCATTTGTGGGTTTGTAAACGATGCTCCTATTCCCAATAATAACCCTGCGATTGGCAAAATTGCCGCAGGGAATAAAAACGAATGTCCAATTCTTTGCAAAATACTAAAAATTGATTGTTTTTTATCTGTCATAAAAAATCACTCCAAAATATTTAATTTTAACAATAAATATATTTCAATAAATCTATGAAAAATTCTAAAACTTAATATTATTAATTTTATAATTTAATTTTATTTTTTTGCAATTATTTTAAAACCTGTGAAAATGTTTTAAAACCTGTCTTTAACAAACTAAAGATGCAAATTCTTGATAATCTTTTAATATTTTTATTGCATTCGACTTTGTTTGGCTGACACCAAGTTGAGGAAAATAAGCGAAAAATGCCAAAAATTATCAAAAAGTTATGTTTAGAGCTCATTTTGGAAACAGGTTCTAACTTAAAGCCTGCCTTAATATTTTTAAAGCGGTATATTTATTTTAAAAATTTTAAATTATGCATTGCTTTAAATACGTCAGTATTTGTTTTCCTTGTGCTTTAAATTTTAAAAATTTTATCATAGAATTTAATATTGCTTAAAAATATTCGATTAGACTCTTAGATTAAATTTAAATTTTGTATTTCTTTTGAATCTGGTGTAAACTTGAATTTCGATGAAGCTTTAATTTTAGCTCAAAAACTCAGAGATTCTATAAAATATCATAATAAAAAATATTATGAAGATGATGACCCTGAAATTGAAGATTCAAAATTCGATGAACTAAAACGAAAACTTGAAAAACTTGAGGAAAAATTTCCTCAAATCATAAATACAAATTCGCCCACTCAAATAGTAGGCGGAAACGCATCCGAAAAATTTTCTCAAGTTAAACATGAAATAAAAATGGAAAGTTTGCATGATTCGTTTTCTTATGAAGAAATTTTTAAGTTTTACGATCGTGTTATTAAAACGACCGGAGAAATTGATTTTATTGTTGAGCCAAAAGTTGATGGTATTTCACTATCGATTGAATATAAAAATGGAATCTTTTGGCGCGCTTCAACTCGTGGTAATGGAATTATTGGCGAGGATATAACAGAAAATGTATTTTATGTTCGTAATTTACCGCATAATTTACCAGAAAAGGTTTCGTATTTAGAAGTTCGTGGCGAATGTTATATGCCGCGTATTGTCTTTGAAGAACTTGTTAAAAACCAAGAATTAAAAGGCGAAAAGGTTTTTAAAAATCCAAGGAATGCAGCATCTGGTTCGCTTAGACAAAAAGATGCTTCTAAAATTCCTGATAGAAAACTTGAGATTCTTTTTTTCAATATTCAACAAGCCAAAGATATAAATTTAAAAAACCATAAAGATTCACTCGAATATATAAAAAAATTGAAACTCCCAACAATAAATTATGCGATTTGCAAAAATAAAAACGAAATTATAAAAGAAATCGAATCAATCGGAAATAAAAGATTTAATTTTGATTTTCAAGTAGATGGTGCAGTTTTAAAAATTAATTCTTTTGAAAAAAGAAATCTATTAGGAAGCACGTCGAGTTTTCCGCGCTGGGCCGAGGCTTTTAAATATATTCCGGAAGAAAAAAAAGCTAAGCTTATAAATATTGAAATTAGCATAGGGCGAACCGGTGTGTTAACACCGGTAGCGATTTTTAATCCTATTAGCTTGGCCGGGACTACCGTAAGTCGAGCTACTTTGCATAACGAAGATTTTATTAAAGAAAAAAAAATTAGTATCGGCGATATTATATCTGTAAGAAAAGCGGGTGATATAATCCCAGAAGTTGTTTGTGTTGATTCAAAAAATAATAACAATAATTTAATTTTTAAAATGCCGAAAAAATGCCCATTTTGCGGCTCTAAAATTTTTCATAAAGAAAAAGAAATTGCTTTTAAATGTATTAATGCTCTGTGTCCGGAAAGAACTTTAGCTCAAATAATGCATTTTGCTTCTCGAGATGCTATGGATATTGAAGGCTTGGGTGAAACTACAATTAAAATTCTTCAAAAAGATTTAAAAAATATTTCTGATATTTATAGACTCAATGAAAATATTTTGAAAAAATATCCAGTGTTTATTGAAAATAATATTTCGGAAGGTCAAGAATTCATACCAGGTTTTGGGACAATTTGTTTAAAAAAAACTGGCAGAAATTTACTTAACTCGATTAAAAAAAGTAAATCAGCGCTTTTTGGAGATTTAATTTATGCTTTAGGAATTCCATACGTTGGTAAAGAAGCCGCTGGGCTTTTAGCGAAAAAATTTAAAAATTCAAAAAAATTAATCCATGCAAGTATGGATAAAATCTTAGAAATTAATGGAATTGGAACTACAACTGCAAATTCAATTATTGAATTTTTTATAGAAAATCCCGAAATTCTTTTCGATTTAGAAAAACTCGGTATCAAGATTTATAATTCAAACATTCAAACAGAAAAATCTAGAGATAAATCAAACGATGGTACAACTTTTAAAACTTCCAGACTAAAATTTGTTCTTACCGGAAGCTTAGAAAAATTCACACGTGCAGAAGCGAAAAAACAGATAGAAAAACTTAATGGTAAAGTAACTTCAAATGTCACATCTCAAACTTCGTATCTTTTGTGCGGAGAAAAACCTGGTAAAAAATTGCAACAAGCTGAAGAACTTAATGTAAAAATTTTAACTGAAGAAGAGTTTTTAAATATGATTTAATTTCCATGTGCCGGGTTTAATTCTCTAGGGCCTGTTCCCACTACTGTTTAACGACTATATTTCGGTACTTTTTGATTTGTACTACGTTAAATTTTCTGTATTGCTCGTCAGTTGAACACGCCAGTATTTGCTTTCCTCAAGCTTTGAATTTTAAAAATTTTATCATAAAATCTACATTACTTAAAAAAAAATATCAAACAGGCTTTAATTGGTCGTTATTATGAATATATTTATGATGTAAATTTTGATTTTATTTAATTTATGGCACCACTGAAGTTACATCTATCTAGAAGATAGGTTCTGAACTCACACAAAATTAAAATAATTACGTTTTGGCTCATTATTAATCAGAAATGAAATAAGATAAACACATAAAATCAATAAAGAGGGATTTGTTTTAAATTTTAAAAAAATTAAAAAACCTAATGTTGCAATTGGGATTAAAAATAAAACTGAAATAATAAATGATATTTTATCTGCAATAGCAAATTCTATTTTCTTTTCAAGTAAAATTTTGAGTATTCTTCCTCCGTCTAACGATGAAACCGGCATTAAATTTAAAATTCCTATAAATAAACTTTCGATATAAATTAATTTTAATATTTCATTATGAAAAAAAATGTTAATAATAAAACAGATTAAAGATATAAAAAAATTCATGAATGATCCACCGATTAAAACAATAAAATCGTTTTTATAAGAAAAATTTTTATTGTTTTTTTCGATTATATCAACACTAAAAAGTTTAAAATTTATTTCGCTTATAGATTTACCGGTATGAATAAACATTAAAATATGACCAATTTCATGGGCGATTGATAAAAATAGAGCAATTAATAACCCAATGTCTGTATTTAATATCATTAAAATTGAAAAAACAGATATTAAGTAAAAACTTACATGTATTTGGCATTTCAAAATTTTAAAAATCATATTTTTTAGTTAAATTAAACTATATTTTTTGTTTTCGAGTTTTAGAACTAATTTTCATTAAATTCATAAATATAATTTTTGGCATCTTTTTCGTTTCCTTGTTTTTTTTAAAAAATAAATTAATTTTTTAAATAATGGATTTAAATAGATCAATATCAATAAGATGAAAATTATACTTAAAATTATGCTATCAGTTATAGAATTTTCGTCTCCTGCTTTTATTTCTACCCATAAATCATCCGCGAGTTTTTGGATTTTATAAGGTAAGTTTTTATAAACTTGGGCTTTTTTGAAATTATAATTAGAAAAAACTTCAGAATCCGATATAATTTCAGCTTCTGCGTCTTTTTGGGCCGGGATATACTCTGAGACTGAAGCATTTGCCAAAGCAATTCTTTTTTGGCACATAAAATTTATATATTTTTCAGCTTCTGTTTTTTTAGTACTAATTTTTGGAACACACATGGAATCTACAAATTTATTTGTTCCTTGCTCTGGAATAACAAAATTAATATAATTGCCATTAATAAGATTATCTGGCAACGAACATCCACAGTAATAAGGTGCTATATATGCTTCTTCGCCGGATAATTTATCATAAATTTGATCCATCATATAATTCTGGACAAGTGGTTTTTGAATTTTTAATTCTTCCGCGGCGGATTTCCAGTCATTTTCATCAATACTGTTAACTGAAATGCCTTTTTTTATAAATGGTATCCCGAATGCATCACGAAAATTATCGAACATAAGAATTTTGCCTTTATATTTTTTATCCCATAAAGATTCCCATGAAATTTCACCTTTTACATATTTTTCATTATAAAAAATTCCTAATACTCCCCATGTATATGGAACTGAATATTCATTTTTTGGATCAAAAGTAAGATTTTTGTGGTTTTTATTTATAAATTTATAATTAGGTATGTTATCGAAATTCAATTTTGATAACATATTTTCTTGGATCATTCTAGAAATCATATAATCTGAAGGTATAACAACATCATAATCTGCTCCGCCACCAATTAAATTTGCATACATTTCTTCATTGCTTTGAAAAATCGAAAGACTTACATTAATTCCGGTTTCATTTTCAAATTCAGCGTTAACGTCTAAACTTCCATTAACTCCGTTTGAAATAAATTCGCCCCAACTATAAACATTAATAGTTGGTTTTTTTGACGAATTTGCAAAATAAATAAATATAGAGCAAAAACAGATAAATATTAAAAATAAATATGAATGATTTTTCAATCGCCACCCGTTATTTATTGAATTTAAATTAAAAACTTCCGCAATATGAGAAAATTATTATATTTCTTTATGTTTTTTGATTTTTTAAAATTATTCATATATTTGTTATATCTTTTTAGAATTTATTTCTAAACATTTTTTGATATTTTTATAAGTTTATTGTTTCGCATATTTCTAAAATAATAAATAAATATTCGATAGCGTACTGCTAGTCCCACTTTTACAAAATTCGACAATTTATTATAAATAAATCTAGTATAAATTTTGACAACCCTTTAGTGATTTTTTTAGACACTATTTAAGCTTATCTAAAAACTTATATCTTAATAATCTGAGCTATAAACCTTTATAATTTCAAAAGAGACCTATTTTCTAGTCTATTTATTTTTTTAAAAAATAACTTTTTTAGTCTCGCTCTATTATATCGCTGAATAAATATACAAGGCAAATTAATAAATATTATAACAAAAGAAAACAATATTGCTGTGCGCAATTTAAGTATAAAAAATAATACAAATATTACCATACAAGAAATAATATGATTAAGCTCCGCGATATAAGTTTCTGCTATAAAATCTTTAACGTACTCAGTTTTACATGTTTTAAATCTTCTTTTTATAAATGGTTCTCCGGAAATTGATTTTCGGCATACACACTCGGGGACTTTACTTTTCCATTTCTTAATTTTTAAAAAATCATAAAATTTTTCTTGCCTAGAATTTTTTTTAATATTAATGTGTGAACATTTTTCGTAAAATAAATTACAATTTAAATTAGTGGTAAAAATAAAAACAATCAAATGCCAAAATATGACTAATAAAATACAATATAAAATATCCATAACTTATAAAAACTTTCACCTTTAAATAAAATTCTCAAAATTTTAATAAAACCATTCTTTGAAGATCTAAAATTATAAAATATTCATCATTTGTTCTAACTTCAAACATTATCACAAATTGTAGAATAAGCACAAACTTAAACTAAATTTATAATTATTTGCAATTTTTTTAAAATTTTAAATCTTAAAGAGTTTGTTTAGTCTCTCTAAAATAGCATATATTTATTTAAATTTTTAAAGTTATATATCAAATATCAGCAAATATGTCAACATTTATTTATTATGTATTTTAAATTTTAGAAATTTTACCATTTTTATGTCCACCACTTTTAGGTAAGCTTAAGTTCTTTTCAAAGCCTTATTATTTGTACCCATTTCTTTAGAAAAGAAACGGGTACTCCCAAAGAAACAGCGGCTTACGGTGGCTCGTTGCATTTCGCCAAGGCGCCGCAGACAAGTGTCGCTTTATAATTGGAAATTATTTTATGTCTATCTCTTTCATTGTAAATCTAAGTTTTATTTGATATCGCGTTAATATTAAAACTAATTTTATA
>JAIRZH010000002.1 GCA_031267335.1 Oscillospiraceae bacterium
TCACAGATTTTGAATATCAGAGACAGCGGTCTTACAAATATGCTAGATGTGAAATCAGTGTTTAACCTTGCGGCTAAAAATGATTTTTATGAATTAGCGGATTTTGTTTCTGAAAAACCGAAAGAATATTCAAATTTTATTTTAATAGGAAAGGAGTAAAAATTATGTCAAAATTTTTTATGCTTGCACGAATAATTTAAATAAAGCTTTTGTTTACCTTTGCGCAAATAATTCAAATAAAGATTCTTTGGATGCAAATTCACATAATCATTTCAAACATAGAATCGTTTCAAAATAAAACAATTTGAAACTTTTTAAAACGATTACATCGAATAAATGAAACGATTTGTGAAACGAAAGGTTTTTAAGAAAATATTAAGGAGGCTTCAGAAATGGAGCGAAAACAGAGTACGAAAAAGCGCAAATCCAGCAGAACTGCTGGATTTGTCTTCTATCAAAAGCATCACGGTTATATGGTGGAAGCGAGGGGAGTCGGACCCCTGTCCAAAAAACATTTGCTTAGGTTTTCTTCAAGCTTAGCTTTTGTTTAATTTTTCTTAATGCATAACTGCAAAAGCACACTTATACATAAATAGTTCTTTTTTTAACGGCCACTCGAAACCAAGAACAATTTTTCGAATCATTCACTATCTAAATTTACCAATCATTAATATATTGATAGTAGATATATCATGACGCACTTAAAAAAAAAATTAACTTAAGCTTTTGTTAAGCTGCACGCATGGTTAATGAATTAATTTTTTCTAACTGCACAATTTTAGCTTTTTTAGGTTTATCACCGAACACAATTTTTTCTGCATTTAATTTATTAACGGATTTTATAGCGGTTCCGTACCGCTGCTTGCTTGCCTAAGACCCTGAATCCTGTCGAAACCATTACGCCCCCAAATATTATATATGTATTACATGCATATATATACATATATATATCCATTATTTTAAAATATAAAAAATCAAGTGTCAAAATTTCAAACTTAAACTCTATTCATACTGATGAAAAATAGATTTGTTCATGAATAGAAATTAGAACGAAGTAGTGTACAACGTCACAATTTTAATTTCCATGTGCCAGGTCTAACATCTACCGTCTTCAGATGGTTGATTTTAGCGTAATATTTTGCTAAAATATAATAGGGTATAAAACAACAGAATACGTACACGAAGAACATTAGACTTGTCCATATTATATTGAAGCGACACTTGTCTGCGGCGCCTTGGCAAAGCGTTGCGAGCCACTGTAAGCCACTGTTTCTTTGGGAGTACCCGTTTCTTTTCTAAAGAAATGGGTACAAAATAAGGCATTAAATAAGCACTTAAGCTTACCTAAAAGGAAACAGACGTAAAATTATACATTTATTTAGAAGTATCAATTTCTAGAAGCAGGCCTTTAAACTTAAATTATATCAATTGAACTTCCAATAGTGAAATTTTCAGGAATTTTTTTAAAATTATTGCTTTTCATATAAACACGAATATTTTTACCTATCGCTTTAATAGTTGAACTTTTGCCAATTCCAAAAGCCTGTTCGATATATGCGTTATCAGATAAAACTAAAATTGAGTTTTTGTACATTTCGAAAGCATGAATCGTTGGCAAAAGGGAAAAAATTTTTCTGTTGTTATCAATTCGAATCGAACCGCCTAAAATAAGGCTTATATTTTTTCCAACAATAAAACTTACAAAAGTTAACTTAGCATTGCCTTTAATTAATAAATCACGATTAACTTTAATTTTACGTCCAAAACCAAATTTATTTTCAAATTTAATTTCATTAAAATTAATTATTATAGTTCTGAAGTTCGAATTATTTATGGCATCTAAAAACTCATTTCGCGATTCTACTATTGCGATATCACTATTTAAAATTTTGTTAAACGTTTTATTTGATTTATAAATTCGTCTTAGTTTTTTTAAGTTATTAACTTTTTTCTTTTCTTTTTCTTCAAGCCGATTATATAAATCTGTAACTTCATTTATTTTTCGGTCAAAAGTCAAGCAAGGACAATCCGGCAAATTTTCAATTTTTCTGCTAATTAATTCATGATTAAATTTAATGTTTTTATTTTTGCAAATAATAAATTGATCAATAATTTTCGAATTATTAATTTCATAAATTTTAACGCACAATTCGTTGGTTTTTATTTCAATTTTTGCAAATAACGGAACTTTTAAATCTAAAACAACTTCATCATTAGAATTTTTACGTGAAATCTTATAATTTTTTACACCAGAAGTTCCCATTGTAACAAAAATAGTACCATCGGGATTAATAAAATTTTCTGAATGTTTTTCTTCGTTTGTATATTTATTTAAACAAATGTGTTTCGAGCGAGAATAAACATGGTCATGGCCACCTAGAACCAAACAAACATTCCCAATAGCTGCAAGTTCAGCAATTTCTTCAGATATACAACGTACATCATAATCTGCATAATGCGGTCCATATGAATATGCAGTTTTATGAGTTAAAATTATTTTCCATTCAACCTTTGAATTTTCAAAAACACGTCGTGCCCAATTTATTTGTCTTTTGCCGAGTCCATCAGGCAAATTTGTATCTAAAACTACAAATAAAGCATTTTTATGCTCAAAATAATAATAAATACCGTTCAGATTTTCATCTAAAATTTTATTTTTTTCTAAATTAAAATGAGTAGATATAGAATTTTGTATGCCTTGAAATTTAAGGGGAGGATTGAATTTAGTTTCATGATTCCCTACCACAGGCAAAACAGAAAATGAACCCCAAATTTTTGATTCTAATATAAAATCCCAATAATTCTCGTTATTACCGTCATCAACAAAATCCCCTAGATGAATTAAAAATTCTGGCGGTGAATTTTTTGAGAATATTTTTATGCTAGTTTCTAAAGTTTTTTTAAAAACTTCATAATCTTCTTTTATCATTCCTTGAGAATCTGCAAATACTAAAAATTCAAAATTTTCATTTTTTTCGCAAGTTTTAAATTTATTAATGTAATTTTTTCTTGGGCGTTTAATTCTGATGTAATATTCAGTATCTTGATGCAAGTCTTTAATTTCAGCTGAATATAGAAATTTATTTTCAATTTTATATTTTGTTACAGCACCTAAATTTAAAACAGTCGGCCTTGCTAACACAACGGATTCATGATTAGCTTTTATTATCTCACATTTTTCAAAATCTTCGCTTTTAGAAATTTCGAGAAATTCGGTATTATTATTATTGCCAAACCATCTAAAACGCCTTGAAAATGCATCTTTCCCGAATGTTGATGTAAAATTAAAATTATTATTAGATTTATGTGTTTTTTCAATTGAAACTTCGCAAACTAATGCATCAACCATTGCAAAAAGCATTTCACCAAAACCGTTAAGAAAACTTTCCCCAGTGTAATTTTTAATAAAGTTTTCTAAGTTTTCAAATAAATCAATATTAAAAAAATGCAAAATTTTAGAAATTTGACCATAATTAGTTTTTTTGTTTAAAAAAAATCTTAAAATTAAAGAATCAAAAATCATTTCATAATCAAAATATACACTATCAATTATTTTTTTTATGGCTTGGAACAAATTTTCTGCAAAAAAATTAAGACAATCTTGTGCAAAAGCTTTTCTGCCGACGTTTTTAATAGCATCTTTAAACCAATCAGGAAATTCAGAATTAGTATATCTATAATGTTTAAAAATAATTACAAGCAAAAAATCATAAATAGTTTTTTCTTCTGAAGTACTGCAAGTATAAAATCCGATTTCGGTAAGGTTTGTTAAAACTTTATTAAATTTTAATAAAATATAATCTTTATTTTGCAAAAAATTTTGTTCAATTTGTTCTAAAATATTATCAAAAACAGCAATAATTTTTTCATTTGTTATTTCAAAATTTTTTACAATTAATTTTACTATTCCAACAGGCTCTATAATAATAGAATCCCTATAATAAATATTGGCATATCCAAGTTTGCCTAAATTTAATTTTTTTTCAAATTTTAGTGAACGTTTTGTTTTTTCGATTATAAAATCATTAACAACAAAACCCGGCAATATTTTTTCAATACTGAGTTTTATTCCATTTTCTTGAACTTTTTCTAAAAAAGGTACAAAAGAATCTTTAATGATTTTTTCAAGTTTTTTACCGGAATCTGACAAATACATCCTCGATTTAAAAATTAACTTTAATCATGCTATTTAAAATAGCGATTTCTTTCGCGTATCCAGGAACATCGTTTGGAGTCTCTAGAATAAATACAAGATCTTTTAAAGCTAAATTATTAATAATATTTGTAATTGCATCAAAACCTATGCTACCTTGTCCAATTTTTTCATGCCTATCTTTATGGCTATTTAAAGAATTTTTGCTATCATTAACATGTATTACTTTTAACCTACTGATTCCAATTTTACTATCAAATTCTTCAAGAACTCCATCAAGATTATTAACGATATCATAGCCAGCATCGTAAATATGACATGTATCTAGGCATACACCCAATGTATCTAAATTTGTTTTTTTTATTATACACGAAATTTCATCAAAATTCGAACCAACTTCACTACCTTTGCCGGACATGGTTTCAAGTAAAACAATTGTCTCATGATTTTCTGCGCAAGCCCATGCAATACTTTCGGAAATAAATTCAATTCCCGCTTCTGTTCCTTGCCCGGAATGATTTCCGGGATGAAGATTATAAAAATTACCCGGAATTTTTTTCATTTTTTGCAAATCTTTTTTTAAAATTTCGGCAGAAAAATCACGAATTTTAGGTTTAGCTGAACATAAATTCATTATAAACGGAGAATGGGCAACTATCTTCCCAAAATTATTTGAATCCGAAATTTTAAGAAATTCATTTATATCTTCTTGCTTAAACGCTGAACTTTTACTGGCGCCACGTGGATTACAAGTGAAAAATTGGAAAGTATTTGCGCCAATTTCTAAAGCAATTTTTGCCATCCCTGAAAGTCCATTGGCATTCGAAAGATGGCACCCGATATTAAACATCTATTTACCTAAAAATTACCTTTAAATATTGTTTATTTTTGGATATTTAAAGCCCGTTATTGCTATTTTAAATGGTCAAATTGCAAAATTAACGTAAGTTGAATACATCAAAATACGATTGTCAAATAGTAGCAAAAACAGAACCTAATATCTATCTTGAAAAATAAATTCTTCAAATGATTTAGATCTTAGTTTTTTTAATCATAAAAAGTCAATTAAAATACTTGATCATACAATTTTAAAAACATATAATTACTTTGCCATGAGAATTTGTCAAGTGGTATTACGTAATTTTTTTTTAAATCAAAGGGGTATAAAATGTATAATTTTTCAAAATCGCAAACTAAATTAAATCTTTTAAAAGCTTTTGCGGGTGAAAGCCAAGCAAGAAATAGATATACATTTGCGGCTTCTGTCGCTAAAAATCAAGGTTTCCAGGTAATCGAAAAATTATTTTTATTTACAGCGAATCAAGAAAAGGAACATGCTAAAATTTTTTATAAATTTTTAGAACCTTTCGCTGGCGAAAATATAGAAATTGAAAAATCGAATTATCCAGTAGATATTTTTAATTCTGTTTCTGAATTACTTATTAAAGCCAGCAAAAATGAATTCGATGAATATAATTTAGTTTATAAAACATTTGGGGAAATTGCGCATTCAGAAGGATTTGAACAAATTGCAGAAAGATTCTTTAAAATATCGGAAATAGAAAAAATTCATGGAGAAAGATTTGTTAAATTTTCGGAATTAATCGCAAGTGAAGAATTATTTAATTCGAAAACAAAAATGCGCTGGATTTGTTTAAATTGTGGAAATATATTTGAAGGTTTCAAAGCTCCTGATGAATGCCCGGTATGCGAACATCCAAGAGGATTTTATTTAAAAGACGAAAAATTTATTTTTGTTAAATAGTTGATTTTATTGCTTTTTTACAAAATTTTTACACTTTTTAGAATCTGTCTTTAACAAGTTAAATTTGATGATGAAAATTCTGGAATATGTTCAGAGAGTGATTTTGAAGAATTAATTGAATTAAAACCTAATCAAATAGCATTTTTAAAAGAAGTTTTTGCATTAGCATTTCAGTTAAGTGATAATTTTACGATGTTAGAAGACGCGTTTTCCAACTTAGAAAAGTTAAAAATAGAAGAATTTTTGAAATGTTTAGCATGTTTTTAAAAAATAAAAAATTAGCTGAAATATTAGAACCTCATCAAAGTGAATTGGTTAGCGGAATTAAAAAATTCGATTTTAAATCGTTAAAAACTGAAACTAGTTTTTCGAATTTTTTTGATTCACTCAAATGTTTTAAAAGATATTTAGTAAATTTAATTTCAAAAATTTCGAGTATAAAAAAATTAATTTTGATGAAATAAAAAAAAATTTTTAATCCCAAATTTGATCTTTCTATGTTTGAAAAGTAAAGCATTAAATAAGCACTTAAGCTCAGCTAAAAGTAGTGGACATAAAATAATTCCCAAATATCAAAGCGACACTTGTCCGCGGCGCCTTGGCGAAGCGCAGCGAGCCACCGTAAGCCGCTGTTTCTTTGGGAGTACCCGTTTCTTTTCTAAAGAAATG
>JAIRZH010000040.1 GCA_031267335.1 Oscillospiraceae bacterium
CGTTTAATAAAAGAAAAAGAAAATCAAGAAGCAGCTGAACGTTTAAGAAAATTAAAAGAAGATCAAGAAGCAGAAGAAGCTCGACATTTAATAAAAGAAAATCAAGAAGAAAAACTTCAGCAAGAAATGGAAGAAACTCAAATTTTAGCAGAAGCTCAGGAATTGTTTGAAGATCTTGAAACACAAAATTTCAGAAGAAAATCAATGATATCCGGTGCTGGAACTAATGAAGAAGTTATGTTAAATTTTATAATTTTTTTTCTTAAAGCAGTTTGTTTAGCCAAAGAATTTTTAAAAATTCTTCAAAGAAGATTAAATTTTGAACATTATGAAAGTTCTAAAAAAATTACAGTTATAGATACTAATGCTAATCTTGATTTAAATTATTTGGTTCCATCGGAATTGGAACCATCGGCGGAAGATCAATGGCGGGAATTTACACGTGAAATGTTGGAAAAAGCGTTAGGGGATTTAAAACAGTTTTTTATTTTTTTTGCCGTAATTCTTAACGTGTTAGTAAAAACATTTAAATTAAATTTTTTCGGTGGTGATAAAAATGGATGTGAACGGATAAATCGTGGATATGAACCGATTTTAATAGTAACGGAGTATACATGTAAATCTTTGGAATCTACTTCGATAATGACTGAAAATTTCGGCAGAAAGAAAGTGGATGATTTTAAATATATATTAGAAAAAGTTTATGAAAAAAAAACTTTAGACTGTTTAAATAATTTAGAAAAAATATTATGTAATTTAAAAACAAATGATAATATTTTGGTTAAGAATGTTGTAGATATCTTACTTTTTTTTTACGAACGTTCTGGATTTATAATTTATAATTATTGGTAACACGTAAATTTCACGGAATATTACAAGAATTTTTACAGATGGAATTTTTGTTATTCCAAAAGTTTCGTTTAAAAACTCAAGTTTATTTTTTCATATTCTATAACAACCAAACTCTACGTAAACTGTTGTTCAGTATTTTGTTCAAATGTTAGTCGCTGTTGAATACTGTCATAAAAAAATATATTGCATAGAGATATTAAACCAAATAATATTTTATTAGATAAAAATAATCTTGTTAAATTTTTGGATTTTGGAATTTCTAAAGAATTAGGTGGAATAGATTTAGCCAAAATATGTATAGAGCACGCCGTTTTATATGGTGCCAGAAGTATTAACGATATCATGGAATTATTCTTATGGTGTTACAGAAGAAAGTTATGGTTTTTCGGCTGACGTTTGATCTTTAGAATGTATATTATATGAAATGATTACTGGCATTAGACCATTCGGAGAAGATCTTTTAGCACTTTTTCAAAATATTTTAAATGTGTAGCCCTACTGCTTTTAAATTTTGCATTGCTCGTCAGTAAATACGTCAGTATTCGCTTTCCTTACACTTTAAATTTTAAAAATTTTATCGTAAAATTTGCAATACTAAGAAATATCAGACAAGTTTTAAGAAATGGGTGAATATTTTGGAAAATTTGAATGATTTTTGTAAATGCATTAGAAAAGATATAGTCTTTCAAATAGGCAATTTTGGTGTTGGACATCTAGGCGGATCTCTTTCTATTACTGAATTGCTTGTTGTACTTTATAAAAATTATATAAGATTCGATGTTAAAAATCCTAAAAAACCTGATCGTGATCGATTGATAGTATCGAAAGGTCATAGTGGCCCGGCGATTTATGCTATTTTATGTAATTTAGGTTTTTTTGGGCGTGAATGGCTTAAAACCCTTAATAAACCTGGCACGAATCTGCCAAGCCATTGTGATATGAATAAAACCCCAGGGATTGACATGACTACTGGATCGCTTGGGCAGGGACTTTCTTGTGCTGTAGGAATCGCGATTGCTGCAAAATTGTGTAAATATGATTCAAAAATTTATGCAATAGTTGGCGATGGCGAATTGCAAGAGGGCCAAATTTGGGAAGCTGCAATGTTCGCAGCTCATCAAAAATTAGATAATCTAATATTATTTATCGATTATAATAAAATGCAAATTGATGGTATGGTATCCGAAATTTGTAATATCGAACCTTTAGCAAAAAAATGGTTAGCTTTCGGTTGGGAAACGATAGAAGTCACCAACGGAAACTCTTGTAGTGAGATCAATGATGCTATAAAAAAAGCCAATGAAAAAACATCTCCATGTGCTGTGATACTTAATACTATTAAGGGATTTGGGGTTTCTTTTGCTCGAGATTTGGGAATCGATAATCATAGTATGAGCGTTTCACGCGAGCAATACGAGAATTAATTTTATGTTTATTTCCTTTTAGGCAAGCTTAAGCGCTTATTTAATGCCTTACTTTTTGTGTACATTTTCTAAATATGTAGGTGCTTCCCTAAAAAGTAACTAATTTTATGTCCACCACATTTAGGTAGGCTTAAGTTCTTTTCAAAGCCTTACTCTTTGTACCCATTTCTTTAGAAAAGAAACGGGTACTCCCAAAGAAACAGCGGCTTACGGTGGCTCGTTGCACTTCGCCAAGGCGCCACAGACAAGCGAGTTACAGTAAATCAGCAATGTTTACATTGCTGATTATACAATATTATTACCGCTTTTTGAACTCTTCATTTTGATTTTTAGGAGTTTAGCCATCTTAGTTTTCAAATCTTCGCCATTCTTGTCATTAAAGACACTATAGCTATATTGATTTTATATTAAGATTATATTAAATTAATATTTTATTTATTAGTTTTAAACAAATTGTATTAATAATTAAAGTAATTGTTATAAAATTTATTCCAAAGCTAGAGTTAAATTTTCCCGCGTCTAATGACGCGGGAAAATTGAGCCTCCACAAATTTAAAAATTAAGCACTAAAATACCAAATCAGAATTTATTCACTTCAGTTAAGTTACTTCACAAATTCTTAAGCCTTCCTTCTCTTTCTTAATTGCTTCGTCTCTTTCGTATCTTGCTTGTCTGGCTTCGGCGCTTTTTGCTTCCAACATTTCTTCTAGATTTTTTCTCTTAAACAAGCCTTCAAATTTATTATCATGCAAATTCTTATCATATTCTAAAAGAGGCATAAACTGAGACTTTTCATAAATATATTCCGAAATTAATTCTCTTCCGCCAGATTTTATTAGCATACCATTGCAGTCATATAATTCAAAAGTTCCTTTATAAGAAGATGTGACAAAAAAATCAGAATTATTAACGAACGAAATATTTTTAACCATATTAAAATTTTCAGAATAATCCATCATAAACTTTGTACTAAAATCACCTTTAGTGCCAACAAGAACAATCTTACCATTATCTGCAAGTTTTGCTTTGGAATTTTCATATATCTTATTAAAATATTCTCTTCTGGCCTTATTAAATGGTGCCACCACATCAATGCAAATTAAAACAAAATTAGAGTTGGACAAAAGTCCAGCAATATCGTTAAAATAGTTTTTCAAACCAGGCGTATCCCAAATTTTAATCGAAAGATCTTTAAAACCATTTTGAAAATAAAGAAATTCTTGCCCACCATCATCTCCCGTAAAAATATCATCCCTAATCCTGTAATATAATCCAGTTTTTCCTTCTGAATAATCCCCTACGATAACAACTTTTACATACCGCGTATGAGCTAGTGTAAACTGACCACCAATAGCCATAAAAAAACCAAATAAAATAACAACTAATCTCTTAATTTCACGCATGAACTAAATCCTCCTTAATAATTAAGGTGGTGTCATAAAATAAATGAAAACGGCAAATCACGCCCAAAAAACCAAAAATTTATAACTAAACTTACAACAATCTTATGCATTAAATGAGATTTAGAAAATCTTATACCTTTTC
>JAIRZH010000044.1 GCA_031267335.1 Oscillospiraceae bacterium
CGTTTAATAAAAGAAAAAGAAAATCAAGAAGCAGCTGAACGTTTAAGAAAATTAAAAGAAGATCAAGAAGCAGAAGAAGCTCGACATTTAATAAAAGAAAATCAAGAAGAAAAACTTCAAATTTTATCTGAAATTAAGGAATGGTTCGAAGGTCTTGATGCACAAGATGAAATAAGAAAAAAATTAATGAGACACGATGATGTTAGTAATGAATATAAACAAAATTTTATATCTTTTTTTATTAAAGCAGTCTTTTTAGCCGAAGAACTTTTAAAAGCTCTTAAAAAAAGATTAAATTTTGAACGTTATGAAAATTTTAAAGAAATTATAGTTGAAAACACCGGAGCTGTTCTTGATCTTAATTGTTCAAAGTTATCGGAATTAAATCCATTAAATAAATGTAATGATAAATTTAAAACGGTGGAAGATGCGCTAGGGATAGGATTTAACATTGTTTTTATTTGTTTTGCCACAATTCTTAACGTGTTAGTAAAAACATTTAATGAAAGATCTTTTGGTCGTGGTGACAATATGTCGTTCTTAAAAAGAGGTTTCGAAAATATAAATGGCAAAGATGTGCCTGTTTTAATAACAACGGAATACAATTTTATAGACGGAAAACTTATGCCTACTTTTTCAACAATTGAATTTAAACATATTTTCTTAGATAGCTCTTCAATTGTTGGATGTGATACGGTGTGCGTGGATTCGTATACAATGATAAATAGTTTTAAATATGTGTTAGAAACAATTAATGAAGAAACAACTTTTGACCGTTTAGCCAGATTGAGAGAAGTACTTAATTTACAAATAAATAATAATAATATTGATATTAATATTTTAAATTTTCATTTAGTAGGTCCTTACGATAAAAGATATGTGTATCATAATTATTAATAGACCTCCTCGAAAATTGTTTTAATACTTAAATTATGGTTCGATAATATCGGCAATGAAAATTAACGCGATATGAAAAAACCATTAGATTACAAGATACAGATTTTATAATAAGCGTAAAAAGAAACTTTCAATGCGATGGTCGCTCAGCTCCGATTAGCATATATTAAAAAAGCACAAACCTTGAGGTAGACACCTAAAATTAACACTTCAAGATCAATTATTTACGGCCTTGAAATACTTACAGCAGTATGCGGCACAAAAAGAATTATGGCCTGTTCCCACTATTTGAAATGACAAAATTTCGAGTAATTTTTGGTTTGGATAAGGAAAATTTTTTCACAATACTAACGTATTGTAAAAAAATTTAACGTAGTAAAAATCAAAAAATACCGAAATATGGTCGTTAAACAGTAGTGGGAACAGGCCCTAGTATTTAAAAACTTGTTTTAATCAAATCAAAATATAAATTTTAGATAATTTTTAAACATATTTTAGTGCTTTTTAACGATGTTTAGCTGGCGCCAAGCTGAGCAAAATAAGCGGAAAATGCCAAAAATTACCAAAAAGTTGTACTTTTTCGGGATTATTGGATACGGGTTCTTAAAGTTTATTCTTGCCGCGGCAAGCACATTCACATGTTTATCACATTTAAAACAATTTTTAATGTTTACATTGAATTTGATATTTATTAGAATGTGAATATTGCTTTCAATTTTTATATTTACAAAGGATGAGAAATATGGTTTTTAAAGAAGTTTTCGAGGAAATAAAAGAATTACTAGCGGAGCAATTTGATATCGACCATGATAAAATTAAACTAGAAACTAGTTTTATTGATAATTTGAATGCTGATTCGTTGGATATTGCTGATTTACTCACGAGTGTTTCTGATAAATTTGATATTGATATTGAATCAGAATCTATTGAGAATTTTAAAACAGTCGAAGATTTATTAAAATTTGTTGAAAAATCAAAAAAATAAAAGTTTAATAATTGGATTTTTTTGTAAAATTTTAAAAAAATTTAAAAAAATCGCAAGATTTAAATGTATTTGATATATTTTAAGGTTTAATTTCCGTGAAAATAACAAAATTTTCAAAAAATAAGAATTTCGCAAAAAGGTCTATTAACGTAAACGCTTTTATAAAAGTATTTGCTATATTCATTGATTAAAGACTTGTCTTAAATTCAGAAGATTTTTAAATATTTTTTTATATATTTAACACCATTTTAGAAATAAATGAGAAAATATCGAAAAAAGATAAGTTTTAAAATTAATATAGCTTTGGTTTGTTTATTATGGGCAAATTATTGCCCTAATGGAACGGTAAAATAAGTGATAATTGATGGAAAATCAATAGCAAATGAAATATTAGAATCATCTAAAATTAAAATTAAAAGTTTTAAAGTGCTGCCATGTCTTGCTGCAGTTGTAGTGGGAGATTATGAAGCATCGGCGATTTATGTTCGTAACAAAGCAAGAGTTTGCCAACAAGTTGGCATTGAATTCTTAAAATATAAGTTTCCTTCTAATATTCAACAAAAAAAAATTATAGATTTGATAAAAAAATTAAATTCTGATAAAAATATAACAGCGATTTTAGTTCAGCTCCCGCTTCCTAGGCATATAGATAAGCGAACCATTATAGAAAGCATTTCGCCTTTAAAAGACGTCGATGCTTTCACGAGCGAGAATTTTTCTAAAGCTGTTTTAAAAAATTCAAATTTTTGGCCATGCACTCCATCTGGTATAATTCATCTTATTAAATATACAGGGATAAAAATCGAAAGTTCTAATTGTATTGTAATCGGAAGAAGCGAGATTGTCGGCAAACCGCTTGCGTTAGCGCTTTTAAATTTAGATGCCAGTGTGACTATTTGCCATAGCAAAACTATTAATTTAACGCAGCGGTGTATTGGTGCAGACATTCTAATTTCAGCTGTCGGAAATCCTAAGCTCGTTACAGAAAATATGGTAAAGCCGAAAGCTGTTGTAATCGATGTAGGTATTAATTATCTTGATGGTAAACTTTGTGGCGATGTAGATTTCGAAAAAGTATCAAAAATAGCTTCGTATATAACCCCAGTTCCAGGTGGTGTTGGCCCTATGACGATAGCATTTCTTATTAAAAATATTTTAACTCTTTATGAAAATAATTTGAGAACAAATGAATCATAGAAAAATATTTTTAACCAAAAAATTTAACTTCGAAGCGGCTCACAATTTAACCAATTATAATGGCAAATGCGAAAATTTGCATGGGCATTCTTATGCTTTAGAAGTAACTATTTCAGGATATCCTGATAAAAATGGAATGGTTATGGATTTTAAAATTTTAGAACAAATAGTTAATGCAGAAATTATTGATTTTTTAGATCATTCATATTTAAATGAAAAGCCTGGTCTCGAAAATGCTACGTCAGAAAATATTATTATGTGGGCTTGGAGTAAGCTTGAGTTGGTTTTTTTAAAAATCAAATATTTAAAAGTAGATCTTGAAAAAATGAGATTGTTTGAGACAAAATCTAGTTTTGTAGAAATAAAAAAAAATTTTTAAGAGTTTTTAAATGAAAAAATTCAATTTAAAATTAGTTGAAGAATCAATTCGCAATTTGCTTATAGGAATAGGCGAAGATCCTACCCGAGATGGTTTAATCGATACACCACAAAGAGTGGCTAAAATGTATAAAGAATTATGTGAAAAATCAGCCGATAAAACTTTACATTTGAATAAAACTTTTTCTTTTAAAAACGATGAATTAATTATAATAAAAGATATTTCATTTTATTCGCTTTGTGAGCATCATATTATGCCATTTATCGGAAAAGTGCATATAGCTTATAAGCTCGATAAAGAAATTATAGGATTAAGCAAAATATATAGAGAAATCGAATGTTTATCTAAAGGATTAAATATTCAAGAAAATTTAAATACCAAAATCTTTGAATCATTTGTTTCGTTGTATAAAGATATAAAATTAATAATTCTTATTGAATCCGAGCATTTATGCGTTGCTATGCGAGGAATTAAAAAAGAAAATTCAAAATTTATTACAATAAGAAAAACTAGTAACATAAGCGATAGTGAACTTAATTTTTTCTTAAGAATTATAAGAACTAAGGCCTGTTCCCACTATTTGAAATGACAAAATTTCGAGTACTTTTTGATTTGTACTACGTTAAATTTTTTTACAATACATTAGTATTGTAATAAAATTTAACGTAGTACAAATCAAAAAGTACCGAAATATGGTCGTTAAACAGTAGTGTGAACAGGCCCTAATTCTCAATAAGCCAAAATATAGCTTTTTAGATAATAGACTTTTTAGAGCTTGTTTAATATCTCTAAAGCAGTACATATTTAACTAAAATTTTTAAAATTCTGTATTACTTAGAAATATTAGACAGGCTCTTTTAAACTTTCCGCAATACTTCGTTTTTTATTCAAAACTCCTTGGAGCACCATATTATTTGCTAGCGCCACGAATATCCTCAGATTTTAAAGTCTTGGGATGAAAATTGGCATGAACTTTCTATTTATTTTAATTATAAATTTTTTTAAAAAATTTTTCCGTAGTTATATTGTTAGGCCGTAAAAAAAGATATAAATAATAAATTGAATCAGGATGCTTGAAAATTTTATTGATTTTTTCTTTACACGAAAATGTCGTTTTAAAGCCTAAGCATTTCAGGATAGATTTAGCTTCAAAACATAAAATATCGAATGGATATACAAAAGCTTCTGGAGTTTGGCCTAAGTGTTCAAAAACTGATTTTTGAAATTTCATAACATCGATTTTAAGTTCTTCCTCGTATTTTTTGCAAAATTTGTATTTCATTTTTAGACAATCTTTTCGTTCTTTAAGGTTATGCGTGTTATATGAATGATTTTGTATTTCCACGAGTCCAGTTTCTACCATCTCTTTTATCTGGTCCCATGTTACATACTGAAAATTTTCAGTACTATTCCCTATGCAATCTCCAATTGGCGAAAAAACTATCTTTTGATTATATTTTTTTAGCAAAGGCAAACCATATAAAAAATTATTAGAATATCCATCGTCAAAAGTAATCATAATTGGATTTTCTGGTAATGGTACATCTTCGTATACATAATTAATTAAATCTTTTACAAAAATTGAGTTAAAATTATTTTTGATTAAATATTTTAAATCTTCTTCAAAAAGATCCACATTTATAAAAAGAGCATTTTCGAATTTCTTTTCTTTAACTAATCCATGATACATAATAATTGGTAATTTTATCTCAATAATTTCTTCGTCTGAAACATCTGTTTTAAAATTTGGAATAAAACAAAAAATTGCAATAAAAAAAAATAAACTAAAAAACGTTATTGCGAAAATTCTAACTATAATTTTTTTAAAATAAAAATAAGTATATACCATAGTTATTTTTATTATAAATTTTAAATAAATAAACCAAATTGATTAGTGTCTTATTCTCGAATAAGTGATTAATTTTATGTCCACCGCATCTAGGTAAGCTTAAGTTCTTATCTAATGCCTGATTTTATGTCCACCACTTTTAGGTAAGCTTAAGTTCTTTTCAAAGCTTTACTCTTTGTACCCATTTCTTTAGAAAAGAAACGGGTACTCCCAA
>JAIRZH010000118.1 GCA_031267335.1 Oscillospiraceae bacterium
AAAACCTGCCAAATATCTCTAAAGTAGCACATATTTAATTAAAAATTTTAAAATTTTGTGTTGCTCGTAAGCCGAATATTTTAATATTTGCATTCCTTACGCTTTAAATTTTTAATTTCCATGTGCCAGGTTTAATTCCTCCGTCTTCAGACAGATAGCTTTAGCTCGTTTTCGTTCTTTTTGATTTTTACTTTATCTAAATTTGTTTATTTCCTTACGTACTTTAGCTGCCTTTAGGCGATAACAAATCTTTTGTCTTCAGACGAAAGAGGTAAAATTTTAGTTAAATATGTGCTGCTAAAGAGATATTAGACAGGCTCTAAGAGCCTATCTCTAAAAACTCA
This sequence comes from Oscillospiraceae bacterium, assembly GCA_031267335.1. Taxonomy (GTDB): domain Bacteria; phylum Bacillota; class Clostridia; order Oscillospirales; family Acutalibacteraceae; genus Improbicoccus. Next base: position 345 of record JAIRZH010000118.1, read on the forward strand.
GCAATGAACTTAATAATTTTTCGCTTCGCAAGCTTTTCTTTATATGTTTGCACAAGCATCATGCAAAGCAGGCCAAGAATAAGAAAAACATTTTCGTTAACATATTCTCTTGCTTAATAAATGATTCTAATTTGATTCGATTGTTAAATTCTTTTAATATTCCGTGAAATTTTCGTGCTTCAATATCTATATTATCTTTTTTTACTTAAATTTACGTGATATAATGAATATTTAGGCTTTGCGCGAAAATAAACATTTCAAAAAAAAATATATTAAAAGCATAACACGAAAATTAGAGCGTACTTGAATAGCGCACAGGGATTTAAGTTCTGTAACAATAATAACCAAATTTTCTAAGAATTAAAATTTGTAGAGATTTAATTTGATTTTAAAAATTTCTAAATATGCAGGTTTTTGTTTCGGCGTTCTTCGCGCTGTAGAAGCTGTTTTTGAATGCTCTGATAAAAAAATTAAAATTTTTGGCGAAATTGCGCATAATGAAATTTTAATCAACAAATTAAAAAAAAATCAAAATATAACATTTATTAAAGATTTAAAAGAAGTTTCTAGCAAAGATACGTTAATAATTAGAGCTCACGGTATATCTTTAAATTTAATTGATAAATTCAATTCACTCGGTATTAAAATTATCGATATGACTTGCCCAAAAATAAAATTAGCATATCATATAGCCGTTGCTGCCAAAATTAATGGTAATCAATTAATTATTATTGGAGATTTAAATCATCCAGAAATAATTGGAATTAAAAGCAGAAACGAAAATGCAATAATAATTTCTGATTTAGATGAAGCCGAAAAATTTGTTAAAAATTTAAAATTAAAAAATCAAAATTTTATTGCAATAACTCAAACTACGTATGACAATGAAAGATATTTAGAAATTTGTAATTTTCTAAAAAAAAATCTAAAAAAAATTGATTGTAAAAATACAATTTGTCGTGATGCTATCAATAGGCAAAATGAAATTCGCGAGAATTCAAAAAAATCTGACTTGGTGATAATCATCGGAAGCAAAATAAGTTCAAATGCAAAAAAACTTTTTGATATTTCTTCGAAATCATGTGAAACTGTTTTAGTTGATGACGAAAATGATTTTAATTTCGAAATGGTTAAATCGAAAAAATATATTTTTTTGTGCAGTGCAGCTTCGGCAATGAAAGAAACGGTTAATAATTTTATTACTATTTTAAAACAATATAGCTAATTAAAAATTTAAAAATAACTTAATGTCAAGTTAATATTAAAACTAATTTTATGCTTTGTTTCTTTAATTACTCTTATTATTTAAAGCGACATTTTTCTTTGGATTTACTGTGTAATAGCGTTGTTTTCTCGTTCGAGTGCGTGCGTATGACTGCATTGAAAGTTGAATTTTTCGCGATTTTAATTCTTTCTAGCCCTTTTCATCGATATCTAGTGTTTGTACGCATTTTAAAGTCGTTATTACCTCGAAACATAATTTTGTCGCCTTGAGGTGATTATAGCATTTTTAAATTATTGTATAATGTTTTGTGAAATTTCCGTGAAAAGAAATAATGTTGACTTCATACACAATTAAAAATATGATATAATTTAGTTAAGGTACAGAGTAACTGAAAATTGCTGCCAAAATTTTAATTTCGCGGACAAATTAAAATTTTTGTTGTTTTTTACAAATGTTTTTTCGTGTACTCTAGTATATTTAAAAAATTCTTTAGTTTTTTAAGATTTTTTTGATAAAAAAGTACCAAAAATTATTTAAGAATTTGTATTTCGGTTTAATTAAACAAATTTATAAATAAATAAAATAAATTAAAATTGCGGCGAACAAGATTTCGTACGTTAAAATAGGGAAAATTATGTTTAAAAACTTTTTAAAAACAATAAAATCAATATTTTTATTGTTTATAACTTTTTTGCTGTTATCAGACTGTAGTGGCAGTTTAAAAAATAAGAATTCAGTTTGCGTTGTTCCTGGAACTACTGCAAAAAATCAACGTTCTTTTTCTTCAAAAGATTTAAAAGAAAAAGAATTTAAAGAAATACTCACGAATAAAGAAGTACCCACGAAAAATACGAATAAAGAAGTATCCACGAATAATACGAATAAAAAAAATAATGTAATTAGTTTAGTGCCTGCGACAAAACAAAATAGTAATATTTGGATAAACCTAACAACAAAAAATGGGAAATACATGCAACCGTTTTTTCAAAATAAAAAAGCGTTAACTAAAGATCAAGCTACTTATCAGCTTTATTATGAACTAAATGAAATGTGGATTACCGGTCGTAAGCCTCCGAATTTATTATTTTTTATAGTGGTTTTTAATGGTAATCGTGTTGGAATAATAAAATGTGTGGGTTTGACAGATAGCAAAACGGCATTAATTTCATATATAACTGCAAAAAAATACGCCAGACAAGGTATTGCAACAAATGCACTCAAAATGCTTATAAATTTGATAAAGCATTTAAATGAAATTGGAGTTTATAATTGTGAATATTGCGCACTTTGGATTTTTAATGATAATTTAGCTTCAATCCGTGTTGCCGAAAAAAATGGATTTGTTCCCAAAAAAGAAAATTCGAAAGAAAAAAAGAAAAAATACGTACTTGAAATAAAATCTTCGGAAAATAATGAAAAAAAATAGATCTATTTCGATATTTATTTATTTGTTTAAAATTTGTCTTCGTTAGAACCTGCTTTTATTTCAATTCATTTGTAAACTTTTTTAAAACAAAATAGCTATAAAATCCATATTGCTTAAGAAATATCAAACAGGTTCTAAGCAAAAACAAAAACTTGAGAACTTTTGTCCTTTATGCTATTAAATTAATCAGGGGGTTATTTTATAAAATTTAGGAGTTAAAAACTATGTATGATTTTAAAAAAATAGAAAAAAAATGGCAGGATTTTTGGAAAGCGACTCAACCTTTTAAAGCTATTAATAATTCTAAAAAACCTAAATTTTATTCACTTATCGAATTTCCATATCCATCAAGCCAAGGTTTACACGTTGGGCATCCACGTAGTTATGTGGCTCTTGATATTATTTCCCGCAAACGAAGAATGCAAGATTATAATGTTCTTTTTCCAATAGGTTGGGATGCTTTTGGTTTGCCTACTGAAAATTATGCAATAAAAAATAATGTTCATCCAAAAGAAATTACAGAAAAAAGTATAGCCAAATTTAAAAATCAACTACAATCTTTAGGGCTTTCTTTCGATTGGAGTCGTGAAATTAACACTACCGATCCTAAATATTTTAAGTGGACTCAGTGGATTTTTTCTAGACTTTTTGAAAATGGTTTAGCGGCCAAAGAAGAAACTTTGATTAACTGGTGCACATCTTGTAAATGCGTGCTAGCTAATGAGGAAGTTATTTCCGGACAATGCGAACGTTGTAGTGGTGAAGTTATTCAAAAACAGAAGTCTCAATGGGTTTTAAAAATTACAAAATATGCTCAAAGGTTAATCGATGATCTTGATTCGTTAGATTATCCTGAACGTGTCAAACAACAACAAAAAAACTGGATAGGAAAATCCGAAGGTGCATTGATTAAATTTAAAATTAGTTCTGGGCAAGAACTAGAAATTTTTACCACTCGGCCAGAGACAATTTGTGGAATTTCTTATATGGTTATTGCCCCAGAAAACAAAATTTTAGACGAAATTTCCCAACATATAACAAATCTTGAAAAAATCAATAAATATAAACAGGAAGCAGCGAAAAAAAATGATTTTCAACGTTCCCAGATGGTTAAAGAAAAAACCGGTGTTGAAATAAAAGGCGTTCTTGCTATAAATCCGTTTAACGGAAAAGAAATTCCGATTTTTACTGCCGATTATGTGCTCGCAAATTACGGAACTGGAGCAATTATGGCAGTTCCAGCTCATGACGAACGCGATTGGGAATTTGCCGTTAAATATAATTTGCCCAAACCTATGGTGATATGCCCAGAAGATTCACAAAACATAGAGTTAACTAAAGCATTTACAGGTAACGGTAAGCTGATAAATTCAGGATTTTTAAATGGTTTAACTATCGAAGAAGCAAAGAAAAAAGTTATAGAATTTTTAATTTTAAACAAAGCCGGTAAATCCCAAGTAAATTTTAAATTAAGAGATTGGATTTTTGCGCGTCAGAGATACTGGGGTGAACCAATTCCGATTATAAATTGCAAAGAATGTGGTTTTGTTCTTGAAGAAAATTTACCATTATTATTACCTGAAGTTCAAAATTTCCAACCGCTTGAAAATGGCGAATCACCGATATCAAATTGTTCAAATTGGGTAAATACAAAGTGCCCGAAATGCGGCCGCGAAGCTCAACGCGAAACAGATACCATGCCGCAATGGGCAGGATCTTCTTGGTATTTTTTAAGATATTTGGATCCTAATAACAACGATTCATTAGCGGACGAAGAAGCACTTAAATATTGGCTTCCTGTTGATTGGTATAATGGCGGTATGGAGCATACAACATTACATTTGCTTTACAGCAGATTTTGGCACAAATTTTTATATGACATTCATGTTGTTCCTTGCTCGGAGCCTTATGCAAAACGCACATGCCACGGTATGATTCTTGGTGAATCAAATGAAAAAATGAGTAAATCTCGTGGAAACGTAGTAAATCCTGATGACATAATTCAAGAATTTGGTGCTGATGTTATGCGTGTTTACGAAATGTTCATAGGTGATTTTGAAAATGCCGCGTCTTGGAACACAAAAAGTATTTCAGGTTGTAAACGTTTTATTGAAAAATTTTTTAACTTAAATAATATACTCGCTAAACAAGAAAATATAAGAAATGAATTTTTAATTTTAATTAATAAAGCGATCAAAAAAGTAAGTGAAGATATCGAAAATCTTAAGTTCAATACTGCGATTGCGACTTTAATGGATTTATTGGGCCAAATAAAAGCTACTAATTTAATAACACGTGAAGAGCTTAAAATTTTTATAATTTTATTAAATCCTTTTGCGCCACATGTTACTGAAGAAATATGGCAAAAATCCGGTTTCAAAAAAACTGTTGCCGAACAATCTTGGCCTTATTATAACGAAGAATTAATAAATTCAGAAAAAAATGAAATAGTTGTACAGATTAATGGTAAAATTAAAACAAAAATAATGGCTGATCCTGACATTGATAAGTCTGAATTAATTAACCTTGCTAAAAATAATAAATTAATTTTAAAAGAATTGAATAATAAAGAGATTATAAAAGAAATTTGTATACCAAAAAAAATAATAAACTTTGTCGTAAAGTAATAAAAATTTGATAGTAACATGTATTGAATTTAAAAATTTATTAATCGAATAAAAATAATTATCAAATATGTAAAAATAGAAATGAAAATTTGGCAATGTTGTAACTTAAAATCCTCGTGTGCATTTAGCAACATTCTCCGGTTATGGTTCTTAGAGCCTGTCTGATATTTCTAAAGCAGAATTAAGAATTTTAAAATTTTAACTAAGTATACGCTGTTTCAAAGATATTTAGCAGGCCCTAAAAGTAATGCTCCCAGATTCTCTGTTCTTCTTTATTAAACATTGCGTCGAAGAAAATTCTAATTCGATTTTCCGGTAATCCTCTGTTCCTCATGTTATTTACCGTTCTTTTAATCAAAACTGCCGTTGGGTCCATACGAAGTTGAATTGGAAAGCTATATACTTACCGTCTGAATATGCCATTAACAAATCGTAATTTATTTCATTTTCGTTCGATGCAGCGCTCTGAAAAAGATGAATAAAATTATAAACTCTACGCTTATTTAAAGTTTTGCTTACATTAGCGACCTGGATACCGAAAGGTTCTAAATGAAAAAAATCCAACATGCTTTAAGGTTTGTTCTGCTTTATTGCAACTCTTATAAATCATAAATGAAGTAACCAACACCTATGCCAAAAACTGCCGACATTGTAATAAACCGTTTGGCAAATTTTGTTTTTTTCTTTGGCAGAAAAAACAAATCCTGCAGTACTTCCAACAACGCCTAACGCGCAACCAAACCCAAAAACAATGGAATAACCTGATATTTTTCTTAAATCTTCTAAAGTTTTTGCATTTTCGTCTACCAACTCACAGAAAACACTCGCACTCAAACGATTTATAAAAGCCTTAGATGCTTCTATTGATGCTTCTTCTAAAACTTCTATTTTAAATCTTTTCAATGACTCAAATGCAGTGATTGCAACCAGAAAACTTTGAAAAGTCTCTTTTCTGGATAAATTTATAATTAACGATAAATTTTCAATTCTCTGTTTGAATACTGAATCATTAAATCATCGTTTAAGCACGATTTTGCTTGAGCTTTGAATGAATTTAATTCTAATTTTGATTTCGGCGTTTGAATTCGAATGAGTATATATATATATATCTTCTACGGGATATATCCGGCGATGTAATCTCGAATTTAATTTTCCGATGTTTCTTTACCTTCCGTGAGATCTGTAATATCTATTTTTTCCCCAATAGCGTTTCTATGCACTAAGGATATGTCTTTTGTCCCCCTGCATTCCTCAAAAAAACTATCTATATTTATTCCCGGAAACGTTCTTAACATTGAAACTCTAATAGAATCTTCTGGAATACCTTCTTCTACCAATATTTTATAAGCAAGCGCTGCTTCATCCGTACGAAATTTAAAAGGAATCTTTTTATTTTTTTCGGTAGGAGCTAAGGCGGCAATACGGGATTCCAAAATTTTTTTTTCTTTAAGATAATCTTTTTCTGTAGTAATTTCCGATTGATTTATATGCACTTGAAGCGGAATCGTTTCACTACGCTCAGATTCAGTTTCTTGACGGATTGTTTTCGTATCTCCTTCAGGAAAACATAAGGCCATTAAATGTTTAATGCGATTTTCCGAAAGTCCTGCCTTTTTAAAGATTTTCACGTGTTTGGCAATTCCGAAAATTGAATTTACATTAGGATTCCAAGGATCTAAAGTCAATCGAAACAAATTTGGTTTATCAGATGGTATCATTTCCAAAAACGTACTAAATCGAATCATTTCGCTACGCTCAGGCCCTGCTACTTTCCTAAATTTCTCTATGCCTCCGATTCCATTGGAATAATAATTAGGTCGGAAAAAATATTTGGTGACGATATTTTCAATTTCATTCCACGATAATCCAATGCTTATAAAGAAATTTATTACTTTTCTAATAGCAACTGCCATTTGATCGAAACGTAATTGAAACGGAATTATTCTACTATTATCTGCATATTCCATTAGTAAATCATAATCTTCCACTATATTAGTACGTTTAGCGCTCTGAAAAATCTGAACAAAATTTTCCATTTTTTTTTTGTAAGACCGTCTAGGAAGAGGAAAAAATTTTGAATAAATGAAATCAGCATTTGTTTTTATGCCAAATTCATTACTGCTAACTTCTGTTATTAAAAGATTATAACACATAATATCATTAGGTTTAAAGATAAATAAATCACAAATCTTTGCAAAAATTTCAGCATTACCTTGAATTCTTTGTTCGAGTCTTACTTTTTGTTCAATTAATGCTTGTTTTTCCTCTGAGGTTTGTTCCTCCTTTGAGGCTTCCTCTTTTAAGGCTTGCTCTTTTAAGGCTTGTTCCTCTTTTAAGGCTTGCATTTCATTTTCGCAACTTCCGTAAACCATTAATGAAGCAATAGCAGCTGAGCTTAGTCCTATTGCTAATGCGATAAGCGGTTTAGGGACAGCTTTGAATTTTGGGCTTCTTTTGGTAAAAAAAATCGTGCCTCCTGTTAAAGCGCTCATAAAAAAACAAGTAGCCCCCCTAATAGCTAATTCTAATGATCTTCCATTTAAAGCTTCTAAAGCACTTGCGTTTTCGTTTACTAAAGCTTCTAAAGCACTTGCATTTTCGTTTGCTAACTTACG
>JAIRZH010000124.1 GCA_031267335.1 Oscillospiraceae bacterium
ACAATACGTCAGTATTGTGAAAAAATTTTTCTTATTCAATCCAAAAATTACTCAAAATTTTGTCATTTAAAATAGTGGGAACAGGCCATGGTTTTAGAACAGATTTTTTATAATTCAGCATGAAATTATGTTTTTGTTTTATATTTTTCTATTTTAGAAATAATGAAATACATTAAAAACGCTAAAATTGAAAGTATAAAAATTCCTGTCATAACTAAATCTAATTTAAAAACTTGAGAACCATAAATTATAAAATATCCTATTCCTTTATTTGAAACAAGAAATTCTCCTGAAATTACACCTACTAGCGACATACCTGCATTAATTTTTAAAGTCGAAATTATATTCGGAATATTTGATGGTAATATCAATTTTTGAAGTATTTGAAGTTTATTTGCTCCAAAAGTTTTCATTAAAAATATTTTTTCTTTATCTGTTTCTTTGAACGAAGAAAGCATATTTATAATCGATATTACAACAGACATAAGCAAAGACATTAATATAATAGATTTAACACCAGCCCCTGCCCAGGCTATTATTACTGGGCCAAAAGCTACTTTTGGAATTGCATTTAAAATCACAAGATATGGATCTAAAATTTTCGATAAAAAATCAGATAGCCATATAAAAATTGCAAAAATCATACCTAAAAAAGTTCCTAAAATAAATCCAGAAACAGTTTCTATAGCTGTATATGCAACATTATTAAAAAGTTGGTTGTTAGAATAAAGCATTAAAAGCGTTTTACAAATTCTTCCAGGGCTGCTTATTAAAAATCCATCTGTCCATTTAAAGTTTACCGAAATTTCCCAAATCGAAAGAAAAATTATAAAAATTCCAAATTTCGAAATCCAAATAAATATAGATTTCCTTTTTTGTTTTTTTAAAAACAAAATATGTTCTTGCGAGAATTCGATTTTATTTTCCATTTTTTAATCATCTCTTGTTTGATATTTTATTCCAAATAATTTCAAAGTACTTATTAAAATTTGGGTTTTCTCTTCTTTTCAGAACTGAAACATGTTTATCTTCGAAACATAATTTTAATTCTTCTTTTATTTCTCCCGGGCACCCTGAAAAAATTAAAATTCTATCCGAAAGCGAAATTGCCTCATAAATATCGTGAGTTACCAAAATTGCTGTTTTCTTTTCTTTTAAAATAATTTCTCGAATTTCTCCCGAAATAATTATTCGAGTTTGATAATCAAGCGCAGAAAACGGTTCATCAAGAAGCAATAATTCAGGATTGCAAGCTAAAGTTCTTGCTAATGCGGCCTTTTGACGCATTCCGCCAGAAAGCTGGCTAGGATATTGATGTAGAAAACTTCCAAGCCCATATTTATTTAAAATATTTAAGGTATTTTTTTTAGTTTTATTATTTAATTTTTCATTAATTTCCAGCCCAAGCAAAACATTTTGTTCGATTGTTCGCCAACCAAAAAGGCAATCTTTTTGCAGCATGTATCCTATTGAATTTTTTGCTATATTACTATGAATTTTTCCTTTCGAAGGTTTAGTTAAACCTGAAATAATAGAAAGAATAGTACTTTTTCCGCATCCGCTTGGGCCTACTAAACTTAAGAATTCGTTTTCATAAATTTTAAAAGAAACATCTTTTATAGCCAAGTTTTCGTTAATTTTTGTATGATATATTAAAGATATATTTTCAAGTTTCATCAGTTCATATTTCATTTTCTTATCCGCCAAGTGTTTTTAATGACTTTTCAGCAAAATGACTGATATAAATTTTTTCAAATTCTATTATTTTATTTATTTGTCCGGCTTCAAGAGCAATTTTTTGAATAGTTTTATATTCATTTTTTTCTATAATTGGATTTTTCGACCAAACTTCTAATTTTTTATATCTTTTAACAGAACTAAGAAGTAAATCACTATTTGAATCAGGGAAATATTTATTCAAAACATTAACAATTTCTTCCGAGCTATGATTTTCAGTCCAAATTTGTGATTTGTATATTGCTCTTGTGAAACTTTCTATTTCATCTGAATTATTTTCTATACGGCTTTTAGAAGCACAATAACAAGTATAAGCTAAGGTTTCGCATTCTTCTCCTATAGAAGCCAAAATACTAAAACCTTTTTGTTCAAAATTAGAAGCCAAAGGTTCGAAAAGAGTCATGCAATCGCCTTTGCCTTGCAAAAACGCCGCAGAAGTTAAATCGAATTGAATATTATTTAAAAGTTTAACGCTATTAAAAATGTTCCTTTTTTTAAGTACATGTTCTAAACACATTTCTGGCATGCTGCCTTTTCGACCTGCAATTATTGTTTTATTTGATAAATCACTATCTGCTGTTCTCCCGATAAGAAAGCTACCGTCTTTTTGAGTTAATTTAGCAAACAAAACAGGATAATCTTCTTTTCCTTCGTTTGCTACATACATTACTGCTTCTGAACCCAAAAGTCCTATGTCCGCTTGGCCTGAAAGCACTGAAGTCATAACTTTATCTGAACCGCAAACAGTTACAATGTCAATATTTAAGTTTTCTTCTTTAAAAAAACCTAATTCCAACGCTATATATTGGGGAGCATAAAAAACAGATCTTGTAGGCTCTGATATTTTTATAATATGATATTTGTTTGTTTGTTTTTTAATACAAAATAAAATTAGAATAAAAATAAATAAAATAGTTATTAAAATATAAATGATTTTTTTTCTTTTCAAAGTTAAAACCCCAAAAAAATAAATACTAATATCATAGTATTGAAACTTGTTTGAATATGTTAAAAATGTTTTAGAATCTGTTTAATATTTCTAAGCAGTATAGAATTTATGATAAAATTTTTAAAAATTCTGTATTGCTTGTCAGTTAAATATTTCAGTATTTGCCTTTCTTGCACTTTAAATTTTAAGAATTTTATCATAAAATCTATACTGCTTAGAAATGTCGGACAGGCTCACAGAGAAGATAAATTGCAATGACTTCTCTTTTGACAAAAGCTAAAGATACCAAAATTGTTAAAAAGTTATGTCCGGAGGCTTTTATCAGGAGATAAGTTTTAAAATACGGCGTACAGGCGAAGGTTTTTTAAACTTGAATGTTTGCATAAAATCAGATTTGTTTTATTGCTCGATTGTATTTCAGCACTTTTTGTTTTATATTACGTTATTTTTTGTAATACGATAGTATTCTTTTAAAAATTTTCTCATTCAACCCGAAAATTACTCAAAATTTGATTATTTCGAATATTAAGAATAGGCTCTAAATTAAATTCTGTGTTGCTTTTTACAAGTATTTTTTTAAAAAGAAAATTTGTTGTTTTAGCTCGCCAATGAGGTATTAATGTACGAAAGTTTAGCAAAAAAATTTGGAACTCCGCTATATGTAATAAATGAAAATAAAATAAGAAATTCTTGCCATAAGTTTAGGAATGCTTTAAATGAAAATTATGGATTAAATTCACTAGTGTTATATGCAAGCAAGGCTTTTTTGTGCATAGAGATGTGCAAAATTATAAATGAGGAAAATTTAGGTCTTGATGTTGTTTCTGGAGGAGAAATTTTTACTGCGTTTAAAGCTGGATTTTCGATGGAAAAAATATATTTTCACGGAAATAACAAAAACATCGATGAACTTAAAATGGCACTTGATTTAAAAGTAGGTAGAATCGTTGTTGATAATTATGAAGAATTTAAAAAAATAATTTCTCTAAATAGACCATGCAATATTTTGATTAGAATAAAACCAAATGTAGACGCACATACGCATGATTCATTGAACACTGGATTGGAAGATTCAAAATTCGGATTTTCTATGCAAGAATCCAAATCAGTAATTTTGCAGATATTAGAAAATCAAAATATAAATCTTATGGGTTTTCATTGCCATATTGGTTCACAAATTTTTGAAGTTAATCCATTTATCGAAGCAACAAATATTATGATGGATTTTATTGCAGAAATTAACAGTAAATTAGGTTTTACAACTAAAGAACTTAATTTAGGCGGCGGTTTTGGGGTAAAATATACAAAAGATCAGCCAGAATTAGAAATAAACAAATTTATTTCTGAAATTTCAAAAAAAATCAAAACAAAATCCGATCAATTAAAAATAAAATTACCGTTTATTTGCATAGAGCCAGGCAGAAGCATTATTGCAGAAGCCGGCGTAACACTTTATACAGTTGGCACAATAAAAAGAACACCAAATAAAATATTTGTAATCGTCGATGGTTCTATGGCAGATAATCCAAGATTTGCGCTTTACAAAGCAAAACATGAAATTATTAATATTAGCCGAAAAAATAATATCGCAGAAGAAACTGTTACAATAGCCGGAAAATGTTGTGAAAGCGGGGATATTATTGCTGAAAATATAAAAATGCCAATCCCTAAAGTAGGTGATTTGTTAGTAGTGAAATGCACTGGTGCATATAATTTTTCTATGGCTTCAAATTATAACCGTCTTTGCCGCCCTGCGGTTGTGCTAATTAAAGAAAATAAAGATTTTAAAGTTATTGTAAGAAAACAAAATTATGATGATTTGATACGCTGTGAAATTCTTTAATAAGAACTTGTTTTTGTTAGAGCCTGCCAAGTATTTCTAAAGCAGCGTATATTTAGTTAAAATTTTTAAAATTCTGCATTGCTTTGAATATATCGGCATTTGTCTTCTTTGCACTTTAAATTTTAAATTATTTTATTTGATAAATTATTTATAAAATGTGAAAATATAATTTAGATTTATATTTTTTCCGGAATTTAATAGTTTGTCCTAAGAGAGGTTTTTAATATCAAAAATAAAAAACATAAAATTTTTGTATTTTTTTTGTCATGTTGCTTGTTTGCGACAAATATATTAGCGATGCAAATGCAAATTCGAAATTCTGCAAACAACTCAAAAAATATAAAAGATATAAACCAAAAAAAACTGAGTTATTCTAAGTCATTACTTTCCATTAATGTTTTATCTTTGAGTTTTTTATTTCTTATTTCAAAACTTATAAAAAGTTCTACTCGTAAAATTAAATCACCGATTATAGAAACTCATTCTTTAGTTCATTGTAAAAATACCCCGTCGAGCAAGACATGTTTTCTTTCGAATTATGGCTTTCTAGAACATATGCAACTGGATATACCACTATTAGATAAAGCACTTCCTTCTTTGCCATGCGACCCTAACGCTGAAATTTATAAGCCTAAGCCAGGCGAACCGTTCGTTCTTGTAAGTGAAGATACTTTTAAACTTGAACGATTTATCCAAAAAATTCATGAAAATTACAAAAAAGTTATAGTAGAACTTGGGAATGGACACAAAAAAAATCATTGGATGTGGTTTTTTTTCCCAAACGTTTTTGGTTTAGGCAATTCCCCCATTAACCGAGTTTATAGTATAAAAAATAAAGACGAATTAAAAGCATTTATATCTAACAAATATTTGCTTTACGCAGTAGTAAAGTTTGCAATGTTAGCTATTAATCATAAATCTTTAAATCCCAAAGCTACTTTGCTAGAAATTTTTGGGGATATTGATAATTTAAAATATATTTCTTGTATGACTATGTTTTATCAAGGTTTAACAATTTTAGGGTTTAAGTCTGAAGCTGCGTTTTTTAAATATGCATTATGTATATTTAATTCAGATTTTGACGTTCGTACTCTCAAAATAATGAATGGACGAAATTTTTTAAAATAAAAAATATGTTAATTAATTAATAAGAAGGAAACTAATTTGTGTGGAATTTGCGGATTTTTAGGTAAAATTGAAAATAAAATCGATGTAATTAAAAAAATGACAGACGTTATTAAGCATCGTGGCCCTGATGATGTTAATTTTTTTACCGATAGTTATGCTTCTATGGGTTTTAGACGTTTAAGCATCATAGATTTAAATTCAGGCGGCCAGCCAATATATAACGAAGATAAAAATTTGGTTCTTACTTTTAATGGTGAAATTTATAATTATATTGAACTACGTGAAATTTTAAAATCTAAAGGCCATGAGTTTTATACACAAACAGATTCAGAAGTTATTGTTCATGGTTTTGAAGAATGGGGCGAAGAAGTTTCATCACATTTACGTGGTATGTTTGCTTTTGCAATTTGGAATTGTAATAAAAAAACGTTATTTTTATCAAGGGATTTTTTTGGAATAAAACCGCTAAATTACAGCATTTTTGAAAAAAAATTTATTTATGGTTCTGAAATAAAAAGTATTTTAGAATTTACTGATTTTAAAAAAGAATTAAATCTTAATGCTTTAGACAAATATTTATCATTTCAATATGTTCCTGGAAATGAAACTTTTTTTAAAAATATTTTTTGTCTACCGCCAGGGCATTCTATGATGGTAGAATTTGAAAATATTTTAAGTTTTAATATAAAAAAATATTTTGAGCCAAAATTTAATCCTGATGAAGATTTAACTTTGAAAAATGCGTCCGAACAAATTGAAGAAATTTTCGAAGAATCCGTTGATTCACACAGAATTAGTGACGTAGAAGTTGGGTGTTTTCTTTCGAGTGGCATCGATTCTAGTTTGGTAGCTTCATATTTCGAAGGCCAAAAATCTTTTACTGTCGGGTTTTCTGAAAGTGAAAAGTACAATGAAATTTCTTGGGCAACCAAATTTTCTGAATTCGCAAAAATTAAAAATTTTAACCATGTAATTTCGCCCGAAGAATATTGGGAATCAATCGAAACTGTTATGTATTTTATGGATCAGCCATTAGCAGATCCATCTTGCATTGCTCTTTATTTTGTTTGTAAACTCGCCAAAGAACATGTTAAAGTAGTTCTTTCCGGTGAAGGCGCAGATGAGTTATTTGGTGGATACCCAGTTTATAATCAACCAAGAGTATTTAGCCTTTATCAAAAAATTTTTCCGCAAAGTATACGAAGTTTGTTTGCAAATTTCGTGAAGAAAATTCCGTTTTCATTTAAAGGACGCGGGTTTTTAATTCGTGGCGAAAATAAAATTGAAGATAAATTTATAGGTAATGCATTTATATTTTCAAAAGATGAAAAACAAAAAATTTTAAAGAATAGCGATCTTGCGAGTGACCCATTAGAAATAACTAAAGAATTTTATAAAAAAGCTAGTTTGCTAGACGATGTAACTAAAATGCAATTTTTGGATGTTAATTTATGGATGGTTGGCGATATTTTGCTCAAAGCCGATCGTATGAGTATGGCCAATTCTATTGAGCTTCGTGTGCCGTTTTTAGATACTAAGGTTTTTGAAATTGCATCGCGTTTGCCTCCTAAATTAAAAGTTACAAGGAAAAATACTAAATTCGCTCTGCGCGCAGCGGCTTCGAAACGTTTGCCGCATGCTACAGCCGAAAAACAAAAATTAGGGTTTCCGGTTCCGATTCGCGTCTGGTTAAGGCAAAAAAAATATTACGATATAGTTTTATCGGCATTTGAATCACAAACAGCTAAACAATTTTTTAATATTGATTATTTACGCAAGATTTTGGAGGAACACTACAATAAAAAATGGGATTTAAGCCGTAAAATTTGGGCTATTTATATTTTTATAGTATGGTATGATATATATTTTAAGGGTCCGTGTTCGTATAGGGACTAAATTTTGGATAAACTTTATTTAGTATAAAGATTGTTTGGCTTGTGCTAAATAATTATATCTGTTGTATTCTAAAAACTTGCGGGTTCTTAAAGGCAAAAAAATCATTGAATATTTAAATTTTTAATTTAAAAGGGGTTTTTCGGTTATGTGCAAAAGAAGAAATTCTTGTTCGGCGATAATTTGTTTTTTAGGTATATTAGTATTTATTTTTTCAATTATGTTAGCTATTTTTTTAATTTTTGATCATAAAAAGAAAAAAGAAGATAAAGATTTAGAAAATTACCTTGAAAATTCTATTCAGTAATAAAAAAATATCTTCTTTTCTATAATTTTTAGTATTTTTATTCAAAAGAATTTTTGCTAAATTTTATAAAAATTGTTTGAAAATATGTATTTTAACTTACTGAAGGCAAATTTTTAAAAATTAAAAGCCACTTGAAAATTGGCTTTTTTGGGGGTATAGCTCAGTTGGTAGAGCACTTGAATGGCATTCAAGGGGTCAGCGGTTCGAGCCCGCTTATCTCCACCAAGCAAAATCACTTGAATCCGCAGTTTCGGTGGTTTTTATTTTTTTGTCAAATATGAATTTTGAAGAAATTACACTAAAATTACACGATATAATTAAACGAAATTATCTTGCTATAGATAAAAACTTGCCACTTAAATTTTTTCGCCAATTCTTTTTTCCATCTCTTGAATATGGATATAAATTTCTTAAGTAGTCTGAACATTTGAGTGACCTAGCCATATTTTGACGTTTTCAGCTATCCATCCTTTTTTTTATACAGCGAGCTGGTACAACTGTGCCTTAAATCATGAATCTGAATCTGAAGTAAACCGATTTCTTTTAAAAGAATTCCAAATGGTTTTCTCATATAATCTGGTCTAAAAGACTTTCCACCTTCATGTTTTAAAATATAATAATTGCCATCATAACAATTATCAAAAATCTTTCTTTGCGATTTCTGTAATGTGGAACTTGTTTAATATAGTTTAATATAGTACTATTTGATAGCTAAAATTTAAAGTAAAAACACAAAGGACAGTGAGATTAATGTATGGAAGAAAGCAAGATTGGATGGAACGGCAAATTGAAGCAATTGGCAGAAGTTTAGCTGCCATCTTGTTTGGCAAAGACAAATTGCCCAGTATAGTTGAAAAATTAGACGATGCGCAAGTGGCTACAAATGTTGAACTTAATTTGTTTAACATACAGATCGATATATGCATAAAATCCGACCAAATTAAAAAAATGGAAAAATTAATATTCGAAACAATAAACAGCAACAAATCTTGGAAAAATCTAATTTTTGCGCTAACATTTTATAACAAAGTTATGGAAATCGATAAAAACAAGCTAAAGAAAAATGGCTTGTCTACTGAAGAAATTAAATCAAGTATACAAAAATTAAGAACAATATTCGAAAAGAACGGAAATCAAATTATGGACTACGAAATTGTAAATGTTCAAGAAAAAACTTTGATAAGTTTAAAGCCATCAAAAGTTTTAAATAGCGACCCCGAAATCTCAAATAAAATTAAGTCAATTTGAAAAACTTTTTTAGAAAACAATTCTCAGATTGAAATTAAAACTAAAGGCAAGCCGATTTTCACATAATCCGATTACGAAAACAATGAAAAAGGCTTTTACAACGCATCGATAGGATTCGAAACTTCAAAAAACACAAATGTTCCTGAAAGTTGGATTGCAAAAACAATTCCTGCCAGAAAATACACTAAATTCACCATAAACGGCAATATGTCCGAATCAGCTTATAAGTTCTGGCAAAATCTATGGCAAATAGATTTGCCAAGAAAATTTGTTTGCGATTTTGAAGAATGCGAAAACATGGACATGTAAAGAGGAAAGGTTTCATAGTGTGCTAGGCTAACAAATGTGTCAAATACGCCAATTTTTGTCCCCATTCATTTAAACACTTTTTTAAACCTTAATTTTAATTCCATTTTTAAAGGTGAAGGTTGAAGTCCTGTTGCCCAAAACTGTAATATTTTCAATTTTCGCTTTGATTTTGCTCTATAGGTTCTTCATATTGTCGAATTGAATTTTCAGCCACTTCGATTCGTTGTTTGAACCGTTCATATATAATTTTTATTTGATTTTCTAATTTTTCGACTTGTTGTTCTAATTGTTTTTGACCTTCTTGCTGTTGTTCTAGATTTTTTGTTTGATTTTTGATTTGTTCGTTTAATTTTTCGACTTCTTGTTCTAG
>JAIRZH010000064.1 GCA_031267335.1 Oscillospiraceae bacterium
AGAAAAGGTATAAGATTTTCTAAATCTCATTTAATGCATAAGATTGTTGTAAGTTTAGTTATAAATTTTTGGTTTTTTGGGCGTGATTTGCCGTTTTCATTTATTTTATGACACCACCGAAGAGGTGAGCAAATTGTGACAATTTTGGAAGAATTAAATAAAATTTTAGAAAATATGCAAATTCCAGTTGAAACTGGATATTTTGACGATCAAGCACCTGATGAATATTCGGTTTTGACGCCAATGAGCGATGATTTTAGTTTGTTTGCAGATGACTTACCGCAGCAAGATGTAAAAAATGTCAGGATTTCAATTTTTACGAAAAACAATATAGCTACATTGCTCGTCAGTTAATCGTGGTATTGTTTTTATAATTTCTAAAAATAAATAAGTTCAGTAGTTCCTTTTTTGACATCCAGTACTGCATAACAAGCGTTTTTGCATCCCGAATAGCATACCACACACTTTCCCTCGACTCCATCTGCTTTCCAAGATTTTCCAGCATTCATATGATCATGGCCTGAAAAAAAATATTTGATTTTTAATTGCGAACCTTCATATTCCAGATTTGTTAATATTCGGGCTGCTAATTTAAAGCCTATCAATAATCCATTTCCTCTCGGGCCAAGCATAAAATATTCCGCAAAATCTTCTCTGTAATCTATATCATTCCATAAGTGGTAAAGTTGACAAACTTTTGATAGTAGTAATTTATTTTTTTTATCAAAAAAATATTCAATTTTAAACATAAATTTAGTTTTAGACATTGGTTCTAATTTAAATACTTCTGATAAATCATCAAATTCTTGTGTTCCCGAAATTTTTTCTAATCTCGTAATTTCTTTTTTATCTATTAACGACAAATCTGTCATACCCAGCGTGGGAATAGTATGAGAATATAAACAATGCCATTCCTGCGTTTTCCCTAAGAAAAAAATCGGAAGTTCCGCAACCGTTTCGCAAAAAAGTTCTATCATTTGATCAGCGCAATCTTTGAATTTACTCTTTATTTCCTTATTGAGCCCGTTCTCATTTTCAATGAAACCTCGGCTTTCATGATTGCCTCTGAGGATAATGATATTACCTGGAAATTTAATAATTAATTCAATAGTTTTGAAATATACTTCAATACTATATTCCCCTTTATCGCCAAAGTCCCCAGTTACAATAACAAGAATGTTTGGATTTTTACTCAATTCATTGTCTATAGTAATGACGCGTTCTAAACTACCGTGAAAATCACTAAAGTGTAATACTTTATCAAATTTTGTTATATCCATACTTACGACAGCCGGTTGGCGAGAGGCGTTTTCTTTTAAAATTCGTAACGCAGCAATAACTCTTTGTATTTCAGGCGCATTGGGGTTTTTTAAGCATGCTGCATCATCAAAATCTTCTTGTTTCCCGAAAAAACCGCCTTGATGAAGATAGTATTTATTGCTTTTTTCAGAAAATTTTAGATCAACAATCAATGAATGATTTTTATCTCTGCCAAATTCTTTAAGCAAAGGAATAAAATCATTATTTGGGTCTCGCGGAACTTGATCATTTCCAAAATCATGCAAAACCATATTATTACTTTTGAGTTGAATCTCTTCAGGTTCAACACCTATGACAGCTGCAACACTGCATCGAACATTGCGAATATCTGCTCCTGATAAAACTTTAATCTCATAGCATAACCCGTATAAATTGATAAATACAGATTCACACATACTTTTTATATAATCATCATTAAGATTAAGCGTGTGAACGTTACCATCTCCTACTTTTACTTGTAATAACATTTTTATAGAATGTCCATTAGATCTTTCGGCAAATTCAAACTTACAATTTTGTTGGTAAAGCCGAAGAGTTTTTATGCAATAATTTAATTTTTCTTCATTAGAAATTCCATCTTTCATGAACAACGCCCAAATACCAAAAACATTCGTTAAAGTATGATTTGGAAGAGTAGGACGCTCACGAAATGAGATATTAAAAACCAATCCAGGGTTATATTCACTTATTCCGAAATGTTTTTTACTTCTTTCAATGATAAACGGCGATAAGCCGTCAGCTACAACAACTTTTTCTTGTTGTTCTTCTTTTAGCTGATTTTTTAGCTGCTCTTTTGGTTTATTATATCCTTTAATTCCTGAGCACGCCACTGCAGATACTAAAGCCCCAAGACCAATAAATTTTATACTTTTTTTTATTTTCCTAAACTGGTCTTTAACATTTGGTAAATCTTTCTTATTTTTGCCTGCATTAAATGAAAACTTTCTACTAAAATCATTAGCTTTAACCGAATTAAAATTGTTAAAGAATAAATTCAAAACTGCTAAACTTACGGCAAGAGTTTTTGAAAAGTTATTTGTTAAATTTTTAAATTTAATTTTGGTAATAATCTTTGCACTCCCTTTTTTATTTTTTTTATATATATTTACTTGATTTTCTTCTAATTGATTATTTTCTATTTCTTCTAATTTGTTGTTTTTAGTTTGATTATCTTTTAATCGATTATTTATTCGATTGTCTTCAGCAAAGTTTTCTTTTATTTGATCGCTATTAAAATTTTTATTGTTGTTTTTTAATAACATTATGTAATAGCCTCACGCGTTTAAAATTTAGTTAGATTTTTATATGAATAATCAGTTATTTTTTTTCGAAACGCTTAATAGAAATAATAACAAATAATTTAAAAGCTTGTCAAATTATTTAAAACTTATTTAATATTTTTAAAATAGCGTGTTTAGAACCTGTCTAATATCTCTTTAGTAGCACATATTTAACTAAAATTTTTAAAATTCTGTATTGCTTGTCAGTTAAATACGTCAGTTTTTGCCTTCCTCGTGCTTTAAATTTTAAAAATTTTATTGTTAAATCTATATTGCTTAGAAATATTAGACAGGCTCTAAGAAACACAAGTTGATGAAAACAAAAGCTCCGGTTATAAAAAAATAACTTTTTAAATATTGTTTTAAAAATATTTAGTGGTTATCATGAATTTGATGAAACTAAAATTTATTTCGTAAAGGAGACGGTGAGTTTACATGGCAAAGGTATTAAAAGTAACAAAAATTGCCAGCAAAATGTTAATTGCGTTGGGATTTGTATTAATAATATTTTTAACACCGCTTAATGTATTTGCTGTAGAGCCTTTTGTATTAAGCGATGGATTTTCCTTTGAAGATATTTCAGAAGATTTTGAACTTTCTATAGATGAAAAATCAAATTTTGATGATAATATATACATCAGACGCAAAGATCTAAGACTATTAAAATTTAAATGCTTTGGATTCGATGGCGAGATTTACAACGGTGAATTAGTAGTCGCTTATGAAGCAACCAATCCAATAACAAAGGAAGTTACTAATGTTTCTAAAGAAGTTTTAGAAATTTTAAAAGAATTATTTGAAAAAGAATATCCTATTGATAAAATATCTTGTTTTTATTTTAGAAACATCGGAGAAACAGATCGATTATCGCAGCATGCTTATGGATTAGCTATAGATATTAATTATAATAAAAATCCTTGTCTCATAATTGATGAAAACGGTGAAATATTAAGAACTATTCCTAAAGATCTTGAAAAATACGCCGATAGGACTTTAGAAGAAAAAGGTATGATAAAAATTGGAGATGATTGCTATAATGCATTCACAAAACGATTTTGGGAATGGGGTGGCTCGTGGGACAATCCAAAAGATTTCATGCACTTTCAAAAATTTCCATCGGATTACCCCAAACCTGAACCGAAATATAAAAAAACTACTGTAGATCCAAAAGATCCAATTGCTATAGATCCAAAATATCCAATTATCATAGAACCAATTGAAGAAGATTAATAAAGCTCGAAAATTTTCAGATAAACCTTAAGTTCTTATTTAATGCCTTAAATAAGAACTTAAGGTTTATCTGAAAAAGATGGACAAAAAAATTATTTAAAAAATAAAATTTTAAATTTGACATCTATTTATTTTTAGTCATATCTTTATTATGTATATATAAATTTTTAGAAATATTTTTTTATCGAAATCGGATAGATTGCTTTTTGTGATAAAGTATATTTTGAATCGGGTTTTACAGACTGTTTTTGTATTATTCGGCGTTGCAACTGCTACGTTTGTTTTGACATATGTAGTTCCAGGTGATCCTGCAACTTTAATTTTTGATGAAAAAGTTGATTCTACAACGATATCTAATATTAGACATGAAATGGCGATAGATGAAAATATTTTTACCCAATATTTTAGTTTTTTAAAAAAAATGTTGCGTTTGGATTTTGGAAAATCGTATTTTAGCAATAAAATTGTTTTAAAAACTGTATTAAGTTCTTTTTATATTACATGTAAAATATCATTAGTTTCAATTTTAATTTCTACGATTTTCGGAATCTTATTTGGAGTTTTTTCAGCAATAAATCGTGGGGATTTTATTGATTTATTTTTAATGTCAGGGGCCACAAGTTTTATAGCTATGCCTACATTTTGGATCGCTATGGTTTTGCAAATTATTTTTGCTTTTAAGTTAAATTGGTTTCCGATAATTGGCACAAGCAATATATTTCTTCCTTGCATCGCATTAAGTTTAAAGCCTGCATCAAGTATGTCACGTTTTACCAGAACAACAATGATAGGCATTCTTAATCAAGAATACATAAAAACCGCTCGAGCGAAAGGTCTTTCGAATTTTCGTATCATTTTTGTTCATGCACTGAAAAACGCCCTGATTTCCATCATAACACTAATTGGTATGCAAGTTGGAAATTTATTAGCAGGTTCAATGCTTGTGGAAACGATTTTTTCAATACCTGGAATCGGTAAATTAGTAGTAAATAGTGTATTAAAACGTGATTTGCCAATGATTGAAGGCTGCGTTATCTATATTGCGTTTATTTTTGTAATTGTAAATTTAATAGTAGATTTGCTTTATCATATTGTAAATCCAAAAATAAGAGTCAATTCAAATAATAACGAAAATTAAAAATTTACAGGAAATTTATAGTTTGAAAAATAAAATTTGTAAAAAACTTTTTAGAAGAAAAATAGCTATATTTTGCTTTGGCATAATTTTACTTTTTTGCTTTTTAGCTATTTTTGCTTCATTTATCGCACCATTTGACCCTAATGAAATAAATTTAACAAATCAATTCGCATCGCCTTCGAGGTTTAATCTTTTGGGGACTGACGAATATGGACGTGATATTTTTTCACGTATAATTTTTGGTGCAAGAGTTTCAATTTTCGTCGGATTAATCGCAACTTTCATTTCTGTCTTTATAGGTGTATTTTTAGGAATTCTTGCAGGATATTTCGGTGGAATAATAGATTATATTATTTCGCGTATTTCCGAAATATTTTATGCTTTCCCAGATGTATTATTCGCAATAGTTATTATGTTTGTTTTAGGACCAGGAATTACTAATTTGCTTATTGCGCTTGGGGTTTTAGGATGGGTTGGGACGGCAAGATTAATACGTGCACAAGTTTTAGAATTAAAACAAAAAGAATTTGTTAGAACTTTTAAAGCAAGCGGATTTGGGGATTTTTACATAATGTTTAAAGTGATTTTACCAAATTGTATTTCAATTTTAATAGTTACAATTACAACATTAATACCAAGTTCGATAATGTCTGAAGCAGCATTAAGTTTTTTAGGTCTTGGGGTTATGCCGCCCACCGCAAGTTGGGGAAATATGATAAGCTCAGCTAGAATTTACATAAAAACAGTCCCTTCTTATAGTATATTCTCTGGTTTATCTATTGTTTTGCTTGTGCTAGCTTTCAATATTTTTGGTGATGCATTAAGAGATGCAATTGATCCTAATATTAAAATTATGTAAATTATGGAGAAATTAAGTGTCTAAAATATTAGAAGTTAAAAATTTAAATATTGCTTTTGGTTTTAAAAAGCCTTTTAAAGCAGTTGAAGATGTCAGTTTTAATTTAAGCAAAGGAAAAACGCTTGGGATAGTTGGAGAATCCGGAAGCGGTAAAAGTGTTCTTGCGTCTTCGATTTTGAGTTTATTACCACAAAATGCAAAAATCACAGGCGATATAGAATTTATGGGCAAAAAAATTAATGGAATTAATGAAAAAGAATTAAGAAAAATTCGCGGTAATCAAATTGCGATGGTTTTCCAAGATCACATGTCGTCTTTGAATCCGGTAATGACAGTTGGGAAACAAATTCGTGAAGTTGTTATGCTTCATCAAAAATTAAACAAAATCGACGCCAAACAAAAAGCTATAAAAATGCTTGAATTAGTTAATTTGCCAGTACCAAAAAAAATATATTCAAAATATCCCCACGAACTTTCTGGCGGAATGCGTCAACGTATTATGATCGGCATGGCACTTTCTTGCGAACCGCAAATACTAATTTGCGATGAGCCCACGACTGCATTAGACGTTACAATTCAAGTTCAAATATTAAAATTAATAGAAAATTTAAAATTAAAATTTAAAATAAGTATAATATTTATTTCACATGATCTAGGCGTAATTTTTGAAATGGCGGATGAGATAATGGTAATGTATGCGGGAAAAATAATGGAATTTGGAAATGTTGAAAAAATTTTTAAAAATCCACTTCACCCATATACGCAAGCATTATTTTCAGCTATACTCATTTCCGGGCAAGACAAAAAGAAAGATCACATTATTTTAAAAAATACTTTAAATTTAGAAAGAGTTGAATGCGGTTGCAAATTTTCGCTAAGATGTCCTTATTATCATGAAGATTGCAAAAATAAATCCCCAGAACTTAAAGAATATTCCAAAGATCATTTTTGTGCATGTATAAAAATATAGTTATAATCTGTCTTCAACAATATTTTTGTGATATAATTACGACCATAAAATTATTATATTATTAATTAGGAGGAATTTTTGTGTCAAAACGCCCCGTTCTGAATAGCGTAAAAAAACTCAAAGAAGTCATTAGAACTATTGATAAATCGAGTAAAAGTATTTTAAAAATCCAAAACTTATTTAAAGTTAATAAATTTTTCCAAAAGACTCTTGCCACAAGTTTAGCGGCTTTATTTACAATTTCTATTATGAAATCTGAAAGTTTAATCAAAGTAAACGCTTTGCAAATTACAGATACAGGAAAAAATAGAAGAAATAATGGAAAATTTTAAAAAAGAAAATAAAAAATTAGGAGAATTTCCAACAATACATAGCGCAAGAATTAAAATTTTTATCGAATCAATTAAAAAAGATTTAGAACGTTTAATTTCTTATTTAAATTCTTATAATTTAAACCCTTATGAAAAATTTTTTTTAGTCAAAGAAGGAACTCTAACGATCTTATCAACCATAGAAGGAATTTTAAAATGTGAAACTATAATTACTAGTATAAAAATAATAAATGATTGCATTATTGAGGAGTTTATTTATTATCATATACAAATAAAACAATTAATTCAAGAAATAAGTTTTTTTATGTATTATTTTGATATAGAAAATTTCCAAACTTGCGAATTTTTTTTCTTTCATCTAGTTCGTCAGGACTTCTCGATTGTTGACAATTTTAGAATTCGTGCTTATCTTAAGAGTTTAATTAAAGATTTAACAGCTGCAGTCGAATCAAGCAGATCGTTAAACGAAATTTTAGATTTATTTTGTGGAGAAATTGAATTTTTTGTCGAGAAAAAAGTTGTTTTTGGACCAGATTTTGTTTACTCATGCAAAGATGAGGTATATTAATTGTTTACAGTCAAATTAATTTCGCACACTCCATATCCAGAAATGTTAGTTGCATCAGCAGCAAAGCTTTGTTATTCTCCTTCTTCAATCGAAGAAACGCGTCAAAAATGCGATGCTGAATCAAGTGCAAAGTTCGTAAAGATGCTAGCCGAAATGGGGCACCAAAGTCCATTGGAACATATTAATTTTACATTCGCAATTGAAGGTGTTTCTAGGATTTTTTTAGCACAATTTACAAGACATAGAATTGCTTCATATAGCGTGCAGAGCCAAAGATATGTTAAAGAAACGGGTTTTAATTTTGTTATGCCGCCACAAATTGAAAAAAATCCCGAAGCAAAACGTGAATTTGAAAATCTTATGAATATGGCAAAAGTTAGTTATGAAAAAATTGAAAAATTTCTTTATAATTCTGGAGAAAATTATTTAAATATTTCAAAAGAAAAAAAATCTATAGAAGATGCTAGATATGTTTTGCCAGGGGCAATTGAAACAAAAATTATTTGTAGTTTTAATGCACGTAGCTTACTTAATTTTTTTAAAGTTAGATGTTGCGAGCGTGCTCAATGGGAAATAAAAGAGGTTGCTTTAGAAATGTTACGTTTAGTTCTTAAAATTTCACCAAATATTTTTGCCTCAGCCGGACCACCGTGCTTTAATACTAATGTATGTCACGAAGGAAAACTATCCTGTGGTAAACGAGAAGAAGTTATTAAAAAGTTTAAAAATTTATCTGTTTAAAATACAAAAACTTGTTTTAAAGCCTATCTAAAATCTCTATTATTTAGAAATATTAGGCAGGCTTTTAGGTTCTACTTACTATCAATCATAATTAAAGAAAATATATTAAATTTTAAATAGTTTTAGGATAAATCTACTGGTATTTTAAGTATTTGTCCCGGATATATGGCATCATTAGAAAGACTATTTATACTCATTATTTCCCGATATTTCGCTGATGAACCTAAATAATTATTCGATAAATTGCTTAATGTATCTCCACGTTTAACAGTGTAAAGCGTCCAGCTTGAATTCGGGTTTTGCGGGATCATCAAAATTTGACCTACATGTAAAGATTCATCTAATAATTGGTTTAATTGTTGAATCTCTTTATATTTATTTCCATCTCCTAAAAATTTTATCGCAAGATTCCAGAGAGTGTCATTCGCTCTCACAGTATAAGAAATAGGCTCTGAGATATTTTTACTATAAAAATTTTGATTCGTCGTAGCATTAGGGCTATAAAAAGAATTCGAATTATTAAAAGAATTTTGATTTTGAATTTGGTTTTTTGGCGCTGACGCCGATATATTCGGTTGTGAATTTGTTTTAGTATTAATTGGATTTTGTTTTAAGGATTCTATTAATTTTTCATAATCTTTATAAGAAGTATCCATGTTTACGTTATTTCCGATCCCTGCAACCGTGCCTGAATTTGAATATTGCCAAATTCCAACATTTTGTTTATAATTCAAATTCTTTCCCCATTGACCTATCCAAATATCTATATCAGATATTTTGTTTGTGTCAATAAAATTAGTTAACCAATTTTCAGTTGTATAAATCATTGGATAAAAATTAGCGTTTTTTAAAACATTAATAAATGTAAGAATAATATTTGTAATTTTTTCTTTATCGTTAAGCATTGAAATAGAACGATCTTCTATGTCGAGTGCAAGAGGATATCGTAGCTCGTAAGAACCAATTATATTTACAAAATGATTAGCTTCTTTGGTTGCTTCTGCTGAATTAATTGCATAGCAATAATGATACGCGCCTGGAGCGATATTTGTTCCTTGAATATTTTTTATGTTTTCGTGAAATTTTGTGTCTACACCGGAATTGCCATAAGTTGCGCGAATCATAGCAAATTTAAATTCCGATTTTTCTACTTGTTTCCAATCAATATTACCTTGAAATGCAGAAACATCTAAACCTTTTATATTTTCTTGGGATGTAGAAACATCAAAATTGTTTGTGCTTGCGTAAATACTCATAAATTAAAAACACTCCAAAATTTAATATTTAAAACTTGCTAACCAATATATATACTATTTTATAATATATAATTTTGATGAAAAAATTAGAATTTTTTTTATCAGTAATTTTTAGAACCTATCTTAAATAAGCCCTAAATATAACTTTTTGATAATTTTTGACATTTTCGCTTATTTCCTCTGCTTAAAGCCAAGCAAAAGTCAAACTCACTAAAAATATTCAAAAATTCATATCTTTTAGCTTATTGAAGACAGGATATTAATTTGTATACGTTAAATTTTTTAGCAATATGGCTAATACTCTCTTGGGCCTGTTCCCACTAC
>JAIRZH010000141.1 GCA_031267335.1 Oscillospiraceae bacterium
TTTAAAAGCTCTTTAGGGTATCTAAAATATACGCCGGCGTCGATTTTCGTAAAATTTGATAGTTCAAAAAAATAAAGTCTAATAATTATCCATAAGAATATCTTGCCTAAAATTATGGACAAAAACCTAAATGCTTGAAAAATATTTTTGCAAATTTTAGATTTCTTTATAAAAATTAATTTATGAAAATTAAAGATAACATTGTTGATAAAATTAGTTAATTTTTGGTATAAACTTAAAGTAGCTGGTTATTAAAAACCATCTAAATAAATTATTTTTAAGGTAAGAAAATGGATTATAAAAAAAAATTTGTTGAAATTTTTAATAAAAATATATCTCGCGAAGGATCATCTGACATTATTGATTGGTTAATAAAAACTGATTTTTTTACAGCTCCAGCAAGCGCAAAATATCATTGCGCTAAAACATCTGGCCTTGTTGAACATAGTGTTTGTGTTTATGAAGTTATGCGTAGTAAACATTTTAAAGATGGAGATAGCGAAGAAACTTTTGCGATTTGCGCGTTACTTCATGATGTTTGCAAAACTAATTTTTATACTGTAAAGTCTAGAAATGTAAAAAACGATGTAACCGGAGTTTGGCAAAAGCTTCCTTTTTATGCCATCGATGATGTTTTTCCATATGGCCATGGAGAAAAATCTGTCTTTTTAATAGAACGTTTTATGCGTTTAACTATAGAAGAAGCTATGGCGATCCGTTGGCATATGGGTGGTTTTGATGAATCCGTTAAAGGTGGAAGCTTTTCTCTAAGTTTGGCGTATGAAAGGTTCCCTGTTGCTGTTAAATTGTTTCTTTCCGATATGGAATCTACATATTTAATAGAAAAAGGGACCTCAGAAGTAGCGAGATGACACTTATGGAAAATAACAAAGTAATAATAGCTTGTGATTTTTCTAGTTCAGAAGAGATCTTGAAGTTTTTAAGTAAATTTGGAAATAAAAAACTTTTTTTAAAAATTGGCATGGAGATGTTTTATAGCGAAGGAATTAATCTAATCGAAAAACTTCAAAATATAGGGCATGAAATTTTTTTAGATTTAAAAATTTGCGATATTCCGAATACAGTTTATCGAACAGTAAGAAAATTATCAGCATTAGGCATAAAAATGCTTACAATTCATGCTTTTGGTGGCTCAAATATGATGTCATCCGCCGTCGAAGCGGCTAACAAAAAAATATTAATTCTAGCAGTTACAATATTAACTAGTATATCGGAATCAATGCTAAAACAAGAAGTTATATTTCAAGAAAATTTAAGTGAAAATACCCATATTTTGCCAAAAATAGTTATGAGGTATTCCGAAAATGCTCAAAAAAATAAAGTAGATGGTGTAGTTTGTTCGGCTTTTGAGGCTAAAAAAATTAAACAAAATTTTGGTAATTCACTTTTAATTGTCACACCAGGAATAAGAAATCAAAACGACGAAAGCTACGATCAAAACCGAACAGCAACCCCGGAACAAGCCAAAAATCTTGGTAGTGATTATATTGTTGTCGGCAGGCCTATAACGCGTTCCGAAAATCCTGTGAATGAATACGAAAAAATAACTGACGAATTTAAAAGAAGCGCAAAAAATACATATAAAACAACAATTAGAGCTTAGAGCCTGTCTAATATCTCTTTAGCAACATATATTTAACTAAAATTTTTAAAATTCTGCATTGCTTAGAAATATTAGACAGGTTATTATTCTTAATTACCATTTAATAATTAGAACCTATTCCCACTACTGTTTAACGACTACATTTAGGTACTTTTTGATTTGTACTACGTTAAATTTTTTCACAATACGTCAGTATTGTGAAAAAATTTCCTTATCCAAATCAAAAATTACTCGAAATTTTGTCATTTCAAATAGTGGGAACAGGCCCTAATATTTTTATTTTAGTTTTTTTTATTAATAAACATTCTAAATCTGTTTCAAAGGGCGATATTTCAAAAATTTTTACATTCTAATCCAGGATTTTGGAATTATATCGCCAAAATCATTATTAACAAACCAAACTTTCGGGGAAATTACAATTTTATCTTCATTTGTATTTAGCCATGCCCCCCACCATGAAAATGTACTATTCGCAATAATATTGTGTTTGCATTTTCTCATTAATTCCAAATCAAAATAATTTTTTGAATCATCATTAATATCAACGATAAAATATTTATAAGATGTTTTAAAATTTTCTTTCACCCAATCGATACTATCTGTAAAAATATAAAAAGTAGGGTCATGGATTATTTGAGCAATTTTTTCCATAGCAGGATAATAATAGCTTTCAAGCCCTGGAATTTCAAATGTATCTTTAAAATTTAAATAATCTGTACGTCTTATATGAACAGAAACTGACTTTGTTTTTTCAATCATTTTCATCATTGTTTTATTTTTTTTATCAAGTGGAATTTTCAATTTTAAATCTTTTAAAAGTTCTATTCGAAAATCTTCAAAGTAATTAACTTTTTGAAAATATCCAAGCAAATGTTCATTTTTATTATTTTTAAAATAGAGAATATCATGTTTGCGTAATTCTTCTTCTGGAATTTTAAAACAATTTTCAATTTGATTTTCATTAGCGAATTTAATATGAGTATTATAAAATCCTAAACCATAATTTCTATAACAGCTACCATTTTCTGAACGCACTTGATTATCAAAAAAATTTTTTTCATAAAAAACATCGCAATTAAGTTTTTTTCTAAGTGCTACTCCGAATGCGTATTGAAAAAGTTGATTTCCAAGCCCACCCATAATTTGAACTATTTTATAACTTTGAGTTCTTTTAGTTTTTTTATAAATTATAAAAATTCCAAATACTATTAAAAAAATCCCAAAAGCTATTATTAAAGTTATTTTTAAACTTTTGCTAAAATTTTTTAAATTTAATTTTTTAAAATTCAATATAACGATTCCCAAACAAAAAAATATATATCACGTATATAAATAGACTCCAAACAACGCCAAATTTTACTTAGATCAAAAATATTCAGAGTCTTATGTTAGAAGTTAAAATGTACAATATATCTAATATTATACTATGAGTAACTTGAATAGGGAAAAATTTTTTTCGGTATTTGGAGTTTTTCGCTTCATATGCCACGTTTAGGTCATGTCCTAAATTTATATAAAACTAAATTTCCTTCCAAACGCCCTTGTATTAATTAAACTTGTCGACGAGCAATGCGGAATTTTAAAATTTTTAATTTCCATGTGCCAGGTTTAATTCCCCCGTCTTCAGACGAACGGTTATAAGGCTACAGAGAAAGACCAATAAATAGCGAGTTATAAAATCAACAACGTTTGCAAACATCTGAAATTTTCAGATGTTTTCTTATTTTAGAAATTTTTTCAAGACATTCTTAAACTGAATGTCTTTTTTAATACCAAATTTCAATTTTCAAATTTTTTAAAATCAAGGAGGAAATTATGCCTTTTATCATTTGCGTCTGTTTGATCATGACTGGTTTACTTCTATTCATTTCGTTTTATCAAAGTATACAAATTCATTCCATAAAAAAAGAGCTAAGAAAATGTATGAAAACCATTGTTAGATGTAAGCCAAGTTTAAATAACGAAAACAGAAAAAAATTGGATAACCACTTAAAAGCAATTAGGCAAATCTCAAAATCTTTAGAAAGCATGGAGGCTTGGTAATCAAAATTAAATCCAGCTAATGAGATATCGTTCTGTTTGCAACGTAGACGGCCAAAAACAACTCTTTGGATTTACCAAAACGGTCTCTAACTTTTGGTAAAAAATCTTGCAACTAAAACTTATGGCTAAAGTTCATAACAAAAAGATGTCAAAGCATCTAAATCACTAAATTTAAAAATTTGGAGGACAACTTATGAAAATCAAATTTACAATCAACGGCGAACCATTTGGCAAAGAAAGACCAAGATTTAATGTAAAAGGATTCAAAGTCTTCACTTATACACCGACAAAGACTTCGAATTATGAAAAGACAATAAGAAAAGAATTCAGAGAAAAAGTCGGAGTAAATTTTAAAGAGAAGATTCCGCTTGGAGTAAAGATTACAGCATATTATGCGATTCCAAAACATACGCCGAAAGACTGGATCAGAAAAATGAATGCAGGTCTTCTTTTGCCAACCAAAAAGCCTGATCTGGATAATATCGTTAAGGTAATTTTTGATGCCTTGAACGGAGTTTGCTATTACGACGATGTTCAAGTCTGCAAATTAAATATTGAGAAATTCTATTCTGAAAACCCAAGAGTTGAAGTTGAAATTGAAGATATGGAGGTCCTGAAGAATGTCACTCTATGAAATAAGCGAAAGATATTTTAACTTTTTACAATCGATTGAAAATGAAAAAATCCCGGAAGAAGAAATAAACAACACACTTCAATCTCTAGACGGTGAATTCGATGAAAAAGCAGATTCAATAGCTTGCTTTATTAAAAATCTAAAGTCTGAAACGGAAGCGATCAAGAAAGAAATAATCACACTAAATGAAAGACGAAGTACAAAGCTAAAGTGTGCAGAACGATTAACCGAATATCTTCAAAATCAGATGGAATTCATTGGCAAGGAAAAAATAGAAACACCACGAAATCAAATAACGATAAGAAAAAATCCTGAATCAGTATTTCTGAGGAAGGATTTTTTAGATTGGGCAAAAGAAAACGGAGAAAAGTTTTTGAAATGGAAAGAGCCAGAACCAGATAAATTGAAGATTAAAGAATTTCTTAAAAGCGGAGGCAAATTAGATCATGCAGAGTTAATCCAAATAAGAAGAGCCGAGATCAAATGAAAAGAATTGAAATTAAATAATTAGACATAAAACCAAAATATTTATTCAAATATTTGTGCAGATTACAGCTTCTTGTGTGCATGACATACAAGATAAAAATATTGGAGGCAAACCTATGAACATTCACGAAAAAGTACAAAAAATCAAGCTTGAACTACTCGGATGCAACCTAAAAAAGTCCGGAAGCAATAAGTTTTCCGGCTTTAAATATTACGAACTCGGTGATTTTATGCCGCACATAATCAGGCTCTGCGAAAAACATAAAGTCTGCACACAGATCACTTTTCATAACGATATGGCAACTCTCGATGGTAACAGTTTCGTGTCCGATTGAAAGGCTTGAAATCAGAGGAGCTAACGCAATTCAGAACATCGGAGGGATGCAGACATATCTAAGACGTTATCTCTACATGGCGATGTTTGATATCACAGAAAACGATGTCTTTGATGCAAATCAAGGCAAAACAGAAGGTTTGAAAGCTAAAAATGAAATGGCAAAAGCAAATGATATTAGTTGCTTTAAATGCTGTGAATGCAATAAATACAAAAATAAACCTCAAAAATTAGAGTCTGAGCTAAAACCTAGAATCTCGCCTGAAGAAAAGGATGAGCTAAGAGCTTTAATTGGAGACAAGGAAACAGAAGCAAAGCTTTTAAAGCAGTATAGAGTCAAATATTTGCTCGAATTAAGCAAAGACCAAGCCAAAGAAATTAGAGAAAGAATTAAAAGATTTAAAGCAAAAACAGAGGAAATTAAAAAACAAGAAGAAACCATAAAGCAAGATAAAATCGCAGAATCAACTGTAGAACAAAAATTAGAACAAAATCAAACTGCAAAAATAGAACAAAAAGAAGAAATCAAAGAGGAGGCGCAAAATGCTTAATTTCATTGTACTCATGGGCCGTCTTACGGCAGAACCCGAGTTAAAGCAAACACAAAACGATAAGTCTTACGTTAAATTTAATATCGCAGTCAATCGCTTTGCAAAAGATAAAGACCATCCAGAATCAGACTTTTTCAAAATTGTAGCTTGGGAAAAGACAGCAGAATTTATCTGTAAATATTTTACTAAAGGAGATCCAATCGTCGTCGAAGGAAGCGTAAGAACAAGATCCTTTACAGATGACGAAGGAGTAAAACGAAAGACTTTTGAAATCTGGGCCAGACAAGTTAATTTCTCTATCTCCAAAAAAGACAAGCCTGAAGGCAATTCTGAAACGAATTCAAATGGAGGCTCCGACTTATTGGCAAACGATAAAGAAAATAACAAATCTGAAACGAAAGCAAATAGCTGGATTGAAACAAAAAGAAACCCTGAAACAAAAGTCATTCAAGAAGAGTTTGGCGATGAGTTGCCGTTTTAAATCCAAAATTAGAGATTAATTAAGGAGAACTTAAAGAATGCCAAATGAATGCTTTTTGGCATATCACAGCTATCTTGAAATTTGTTCGTCGCTCAATGAAGCGGAGTTTGGGCGTCTTATGAGAGCTGCGCTGAAATATAGCGCAGCGAAAGAGGCGCCAAATCTTCCCGGAAATGAAAAACATCTTTTTGGGATGTTGAAAATGAACATAGATAGAGATGGCCAAAAATATGCAGAGAAATGTGAAACAAATAAAGCAAATATCTTGAAACGTTGGAAAAATCAAGAAAATATACAATCGTATACGACCGTATACGAACGTATACCAACTGATACGAATTGTACCAATAAAAATAAAAGTAAAAATAACATTAAAAAAGAAAGTATTGCTTACGCAATACCAAAGAAAAAATTTGGTGAGTTTAAAAATGTGCTGCTAAAAGAAGCAGAATTTGAAAAGCTTAACGTCGAATATGGCAAAGAAGCGCAAGAATTCATCGAATACTTATCTAGCCATATCGAGATGAAAGGCTACAAGGCAAAATCTCACTATTTGGCAATCAAAAAGTGGGTTGTACTTGCTTTGCGGGAACAGAAATTAAGGGAATCAAAGCTTAAAGACGGAGGACAAACCTATGCAAAAGTTAATGAAACTGCAAGACTTAATCGCAAAATTTGCACCGAATACTCAGAAGGAGACGACCCACCAGAAGGACTTTATAACGATTAACGGAGAAGAAGTTGAAGTAAAATTACGCTGTGAAAATTGCAAAGAACCGACGCTGATAGAACGAAGTGGTTACGAATATTTTTACGAATGCAAATGTGAGAAAGAACGTCAAATACAAGCAAAGATTAATCGGCTTAAAAAATACTCGCTAATGGGTAAACGCTATGAAAATGTAACGTTTGAAAACTCCGAAACAGGTACAAATTCTGAGTTTGAAACCGCTTTTAATCGCTGCAGAAAATATTGTGAGGTTTGGGAAGACGTACTTAAAAACGGACAAGGAATTTATCTTTTTGGAGACAAAGGAGTCGGCAAGACATATTTGACAGCTTGTATGGCAAATGATCTGATAAAGAAATTTGTTCTTGTACTATTTACAAGCCTTTTTGAGATTTCCAAAGCCGTGAAATCCACTTTTAATAAACGATCACAGGAATCAGAGCAAGAATTAATAGACAAATTTTCACAGACTGAATTTCTAGTTTTTGATGACCTCGGGACTGAAATCTTTACCAAAAATCAAGAAGACACTTGGCAACAAAGTTTACTTTTTGACCTAATAAATCATAGATACAACGCCAAAAAGCCAACAATTTTCTCAAGTAATCATTCGATTAACGATTTAGTGACAGTTAGAGGCCTGATGGATAAAACCGCAGATCGAATATGTCAGATGTCGAGTGGCGCAGTGATGAAAATTACTGGTAAATCTAGGCGAAATGAAAAGGCAGAGAATCTGATGTTTTGAAGTTTTAAACTTATTTTAATTTATTGCTACAGTTAAACAACTGCAAAATATTGCCAAAATGTTACAACGCAAGAAAAGCTATACAAGAAGTTTTTAGAAATTTGGAGAGTCAGAAATGGCTCTCTTTTTTCGCAGATAAAATTAAAGAGAATTATAGGAGTAAATTAAATGAACAATGCAAAAGAATTTTTATCCAAAGCCTATCTGATAGATAAAAGAATCAACAGCAAGGTAGAACAAATACTAAAACTAAGAGAACTTGCCACAAAAGCAAATTCAGTTTTAAGTGACATGCCGCCAAACTCAACAAGAAACTTTAAGAAAATGGAGGATGCAATCGTAAAAATATTGAGTCTGGAAAATGAAATTAGCGAAGATATTAAATATTTAGCTGGTTTAAAACAAGATATTGTAAAAGCGATTAAGGAAATTAAGAATATTAAATATCAAACAATTTTAGAAATGAGATATTTATGCTTTAAAACTTGGGAACAAATTGCAGTCGATTTAAATTATGGAATCGATAATGTCTTTAGAATTCATAAGAAAGCGCTAAAAAAAGTCAATTTCAAAAATATTTACAGTAAAATACAGTAAAATCCATATGAATACAGTAAGGACTTGTGATATTATTAAAGTGGCGAGACTGTAACTGGTTGAATGATTTTTTGTGAAATTTTCGTCTTTATAAAAAATGTACGTTATTTTACCTGATAAAATCCAAAAATAAGAACAAAATAAATCGCTTTAAACCCTCCATTAAGACTTGATGTAGGGTTATTTTTATGCTAAACTTACATTAAACAAAAGCAAACTAATAAAGGCAAATTAACACCACCAAAACTTTAAGTAGGGAGTTAAAAATTTTGAATAATTTAAATAAATGGTCCGTACAGCTAGCGCATAAATACGAACCAAAAATACTCAAGAATGGCGTTTGGTTTTGTCTAACAGAAAAGCTTAATGGCGTAAGAGGAACATATTACAGAGGCAAGATCTACAGCAGGCAAGGCAAAGAAATCGAAGGTTTAGACCATATTTTGAAAGCAATCGAAGATCTAAATGTGCCAAACATGGTTTTTGATGGTGAACTTATCAGGAATAACTTTGATAATTTATCAGACAATGAAAATTTCAGAATTGGCACAGGAATAATTCAGTCAAATGCAATAAGAAAAACAGAAATCAAATTTGTAATCTTCGATATTTTGCCAAACGAAGAATTTGAAGCAGGCGAAAGCAAAGAGACTTACAAACAAAGAATGGTTAAGTTACTGGATTTAAAAATTAAACAGACAAATTTGAAAAATAAACACGAAAAACAAGAAAATTTAAAGCTATCAAAATCACTTGAAATTCTTCCAATCCTGTACGAAGGAACCGATCAAAATAAGATAAGCGAACTCCTTGAAACGGTAACAACAAATGGAAAAGAAGGCTTCATACTTAATCGGGACACAAAATATCAAACTAAAAGAAATTTTGGAATTCTTAAAATTAAAAAATTCAACACATTCGATTTAAAAGTTAAATCAGTTATTGCAGGCATCGGCAAATATCTTGGAAAAATGGGTGCGCTAGTAGTTGACTACAAAGGCAATGATTTGCATGTCGGAACTGGATTTTCAGATGAACAACGTAAAGAGTTCTGGCAAGATAAACCAATCGGAAGGGTGATAGAAGTAAGCTATTTTTCAGAGTCTAAAAATAAAAAGGTTGGGAAATTAAGCCTCCAGTTTCCTGCTTTTGTTAGAATGAGAGAAGTTGGGAAAGAGGTGAGTTGTGCATAATTTTATTTTATTTGCCAAGTTTAATTTATAGGCCATAAATAAATGATTTTAATTTAGATAGGTGGTGAGGTTTTTTGTGCTAAAGAAAGGACAAATAAAATTTACTGAAAAAGCAGCTGAAATTGCAAAAGTATATTTTAAGAAGAAAAAAGTTGAAGATTTCTTGATAGCGATAGAAGAAGGCGCTCAAAAACCACCAGAATACAAAGAATTTTACAAAATTTTGTTAGGTGAGAGACAAGACGTAACAAGCAAATGTAAAGTATATACAAAAGATATCGTGATAACTAAAAAGTTATTCGAAGTTTCACTTATGAAAGAAGGCAGACTCAGTACGTTGTTTTTCCTAGATAAAGGTTGTTTGCTATATATCGCAAAAGCACACGAATCTAAGTATGAAACGATAAAACATCTAGATGCGAAATGGCCTATGGCAGCTGTAAATGAAAATGATAACGATGCCATGATTAAATTTATTGCGCTAATGAGAACTAAAGCAGTTGATTTGTCGGATTTAATTTTAGAAGTTAACAACAAATCTGGAGGTGAAGATTAATGGTTGGCGGAAGTATATTAGAAAGAATGAAAAAACTTTATAAAGATGATCTAAAAGCAACGGCGGCTTTGGAAAAGATTATAAATAAAAATACGAAAACTAAATTTAAAGAAATAACAGAAAATGATTCAGATGCAAAGAAAGTTAGGAAGTTACAGTTTAAACTTGAGATTAAGAAAAGCAATAAAGATGATTTGAAAATCACAAAGGCAAAAAAACAATATGAAGTCAATAAAAATAGGTTTAAAAAATATTTAAATCTGATTAATGATTTAGATATGAACGAAGACCAGACACCCTCTGATTTGATAACAGCAATAAATAAAGTGAAAAGTACCAATATTAGGGATATAAAAGTAGGTAAAGCTAATACAATTGTTAAAAATTTAAAATGTGCTTTTGAAGTAATAAAAAACGAATTAAGCGAAAGCCCAGTTGTTGCACCAATTGTTTCAATTATAAATTTACTTGAAGATATAGACTTAAAAAATAGTAGTTATCTTAGAAGCGCAACAGAAAAAGTAAAAATTTTAACAAAACAACTTCGTGATGAAGCAAGAAAAGGGTGAGTTTTATGCCTAAAGACGATGATAATAATTGTCGGTTGATATTGATACTAATATTACTTACGTTTTTGCTTGCAGCATTATTTTGGGGTCTACGCTGTTGCAAAATTAAAAGAAAAGCGGTAGTGAAACAAATAGAGCCAGAGCCAGCATCAATGGATGAACCTGAGAGAGACGACGGAGGAGCGGCTGTTCCGGTTGGTTATACTGTTATTGCTGATCAAGGAAACGGGATATATAAATTTGGAAATCAAGAGTATAATATTGGTGATAACCAAGGCGTAGCTGGCGAATGTTTGTGGCAAATATTATTTCGGTATTTGAACACCTTTACAATAAATCAAGCGCTTGTGCATGGAGGTAGACAGCGCGGGATCAAACAATTACTTGAGAATGCTATTCAAAATGTAAATAGAAGAAATCATTGGGTATACGTAGATGATCTTCAAGGAGTTATTGATTATATAAACGGTGAACTCCGAGTTGCTGGTGTCCAACAGCAGATAAATTTTGGAGCAGTTGAAATTGTATATAATCACAGAACAGATGGAGCAGCAACTGATGGAGGGCCTCCACCAACTCTTCCGCCTTATGCAAGACGTGTATTTTCAAATAGCGGAGGTTTGCAGTTAGCGTTACTCATGGATCGTGCAAACAGAGGGGCACATTTTGTTGAAGCAGAAGGAAATAATGAGACAAATATAGAAGGAAGTCCTAGAGATGGAGATTGGAATAATCCTAAAACTGATTTTCAATTTCAACCAATAGCAAAACTAAAAGACATGAGTCGCAAATCAAGAAGAACCCGTCCTACTATCGAGTTGTTTTTTTTCCGAAAAACCCCTAGAATGTTTACAGTAGAACCAGTAATGTTGTGTTCAATAAAAACACGACTCCCAGAAGGTATAACATTAGATTCGACATTAAACAATGCATTGCAATATAACAGACCTGCAAATTTTAATATCATAAAAATATATTTGGAAAATGGAACTGAACTTGACGGAACTCAAACGTTGAGTGATGCTCTTGGGACTAAATCCCATCTCGTTGTACATGCATGGCCGGATGGTTTTGAACAAATTGAACTAACTGAAGATGGTGTGTCTACACAGCTTTCTATGGATAATCCGTATGCAGATCCTAAAACTGTATATAAATTATTTGATAAAAATTCAGTTTTTATCCCCAACTCTAGTTTAGAAATAACGAAAGCATATCAATTGCATGGTAGTATGTCAAATACTAGTAAATTTCCTTTACCAGAGAAATTTTCTTTTCAACTTACAATACCACCTTTGCGCATAGCTAAAGAGTCACAATGTGACCAAAGTTTGTTTGCTACACGCGCGTCAATAGACCGTAACGATGGCGATCTGCGTTTCTCTAAAAGTAGTATCACGGCAAGTGTTATGCGAGCAATACGAGGTGGGGTTGCGCCGCTAGTACGCCCGAATCTTGATGAAAAAGTTACCACTTCGTTTTATGATGTTGAACCATATTTTTATATTAAAGAATACGAAAATCGCGAAGGGCATTTAAATGGTCTTAAATTGGAAATCAAAATGGCACAAACGATTGTTGGAAGTGCAGAAGTAACGAACGGAAGGACCGTCAACATTGTTAATGGAACTGCTGATGTTAATATTGAATCGGTTCAGATGAAAGAATACTATCTGCTCGCCTTGTTTAATTTGAATCGTTGGAATGATCACATAAAGATTAGCAAAACAGATGATCGGTTTATTGATCGAGGAGGGAGCAAAGTACCGGGCGGTAGAATTATTGCTGTTCTAATTACAATGCATGACATGGGAATCTACACTATAGTGCTCTACACCTCTCATGCAGGTACTGGTGCAAAATATCAACTTATTAAGGTAGTTTGGCTTCCTGTTTAGATTTATAAATAAATAGAAAATTTTTAAAAGTTATATCTAGGGGGATTTTATGAAAAAAAAGTATGTATTTTATTTAATTTTTATTTTGAGTTTAGCTTTCGTAAAGATTAATTATATTGTAAGCGCAAATTTTATATATTTTGTCACCTCGGAAGGTATTGCATCTGCGAAGGAAAATTTTGATGAAATAATAGAAATAGACTTAAAAGATACATACAATTTAGATTTGTGTGTTTTAAAATTTTATGAAAAAATCAAATGTGATTTGAATGTTCCTCGAAACATAGAAACTTTTTTGAAACAAATGAAACTATTGAGGGCATTTCCTAGCGATAATCTAGCTTTAATTATTTATAACTATAGCAGTTTTTGTTTGAAAGTTTACGGAAATGATTACAATTCGACATCTATATTAAATCTATTTCAAAGCGACATTCTGCCATATTGGGAAAAAAACAGCGCGAAGCGTAAATATTTTAATGTCTATGTAGTTTTAGACTAGCGTGAGGAATAGTAGTAAATTTCACCAAATTAAATGAAATTTAGGAAATATGAAATTCAAAATGCAAAAAAATTAAGACGAAAAGATCAACATTTAACAAAAACAAAATCATTTAAATTTCAAAAAAAGACGATATATTAAGCCTGCGTGGTAACACACGTTTAAACGACTTTTTGTCAAGAAGTTCAGAAGAATCAAATAAAACTCAAAAATCTTTCTTAAAATCGCCTCGAATTGAGGCGGTTTTATTTTAGCCAAAAAATACTCAATTTTTTATATCAATCAATACCTAAAAAGAATTAAAAACTGAATCCAAGGAGCTGACCCATCATTATAAAATTATACTGTAAATCAGATACCAAGATGTTTAAATTCTCCGAACAATATTCAAACTCCATTCTTAAATCCTGCAAACACTGCTCACGAATCCACAGCGAAAACTACACCTGCCCCAAAAGACCACCAAAAACGAGCAAACTGACAGACCAGTTTATTCTCAGGAGTA
This sequence comes from Oscillospiraceae bacterium, assembly GCA_031267335.1. GTDB lineage: Bacteria > Bacillota > Clostridia > Oscillospirales > Acutalibacteraceae > Improbicoccus. The sequence goes on from JAIRZH010000141.1 coordinate 13,452, forward strand.
CCTACAAATGGGGCAAATTTCGTGATCAAATACGAAAACGAGATATGTATCTATGCCAAATTTGCCTGCGAGAGGGCAAACACAACTGCAGCGATATTGAAGTTCATCACGCAATAAAGATTGATGAGAACAAAAAGCTAACATTCGAGCCAAGTAATCTTCTTACGCTATGCAGAGTTCACCATGATCAAGCTGACGACGGAAAGATTTCATTTGTAACGATTAAGGAGATTATCGAGGATCAGGAAACTAAATGTCACCAAAATTATCAATGCTGTCAAGATTTGAAAAGCAAAGAATCTAAAGTTAACAAACTCAGTTGCTGCATAGTGTAAAGTTTTCCTTCTTTAAATGACATTCAAATCCATTTTCAACACGCAGAAGTTTTTTAATTACAAATAGAAAACTTTGTTTTTTTAAAACCAAAACTTAAATCCCCCCCCTACTCCTACTAATCAAAAAATTAAAACAAGCCAACACCACGCCGGCCCCTCGTTTACACTGTTTCTACAATTCATGCATTTTTTTGAAATCAGCCTCAAGCTCGAAATATTG
>JAIRZH010000072.1 GCA_031267335.1 Oscillospiraceae bacterium
TTTAGCTAAAATTTTTAAAATTCTGTATTGCTCGTCAGTTAAATACGTCAGTATTTGCCTTCCTCACACTTTGAATTTTAAAATTTTAACTAAATAGTGCTGCTTTAGAGATACTAGGGCCTGTTTCCACTACTGTTTAACGACCATATTTCGGTACTTTTTGATTTGTACTACGTTAAATTTTTTTACAATACGTTAGTCTTGTAAAAAAATTTTCCTTATTCAAACCAAAAATTACTCGAAATTTTGTTATTTCAAATAGTGGGAACAGGCCCTAGATCTTTTATTAACGTTTTAATTTTGATTAATATTTTCTTCATGACAAGCATAATCAGTTCCTGAAGCTATTAATCTTGCCGCTTAATATATGCATCATCGACTGGTTAGTAAAACATAATTTCGAAAAAATGGGCGTTTCTTATTTTTTGATTTCAGCTTTCTATTTTTTTGTTCTTAGCTTCCTCTTCTTCCTTTTTTTGCCCATCTAAAATAAATTTTATGGCTTTAGAGATTTCAATGTATTTTTTCTGATATTCTTTAAAAGTTGCATCGAATTTTTCAAAAAATTCTTTATATTCGTTTTTAATATTATTAAAATTAGCTTCGTATGATTTTTTGGTGAAAAAATTAGACCCTAATTTTTCAATTTCGTCAACATAATTTCCTAATTCATTATAATTTCTAAACTTAATAAATTCTTTGAAAGGTAGAATTCCAATTTTTTCTATTTCTGACGATAAAAAAATTTGATCTTTTTCAAAACTACATAAAATTTTTTGAAATTCTAGTTTTTTGTTTTTAAACCAAGCTAGGTTCTCCATATAACCAACTATTTCATTGAGTTTTTCGTTATATTCTTTTGAAATTTTTTTATTTTTAACTTTGAAAATTTTTGAATTATTCGCATTTTTTTCTCTTTCAATAAATTTAAATTTTAATTTTTCAGCATTAATATCTTCCGCAAATTGTTCTTTTTTTATTTTTCTTAAATAATTTTCACTTAAGATTTTTTCGGATTCTTTAAACACTTTTTTATATTTTTTTAAATATTCTAAATAACAATATTCATACTTATTTCGAATTTGCCAAATTTCTTGATTTTCTTCTCTAAGTATTTCTAAACAATTCATTAGAGTAATATTGTTTTTCCACCAAGCTTTTGCCTCTTCTTCATACATTTGAAATTTCGTCTTTGCTTCTTCAGGATTTTCCTTAATAAGAATAAGATAATCCATAGCCCCTACCTGTTTTAAGCTTACAAAACCTGCACTATAAACCACAAATAAAGCCGATAAACTCGCTGCAAGAATCTTTTGAAAAAATTTATTAACTTTAAATAAATTCTGGATCTTTAAAATACTTTTTGCTCGATTTATTAATTTTAGCAGCTTATTCGGGCTTTTTACGCTGCCTAAAAATAATTTAACGTTTTCCATAATGAAATTTTACTCCAAATTATTTAAAAAACTAAATTTTATAACTTAATACAATTTCTTTAAGGTTTTTTTCGATTTCTTCAATTTTTTTTTCAAAGTCTATTAAATTTTTTTCCACGATGCATTTATATTCATTTTCGTCTTTTATATTTTCAAACACTTTATTATATTTTCTACTAACTTTCTTATATTTTACACTTCTTAAATAGCGAATATCTAAATCTCTTATTTTTTGAAGATTAGTTTTTAATAATTCAATTAATTCATTTTTAATCTTATCTTCAAGGTTACTTTTTTCCACTTGTTTCATGACTTTTTTTATTGATTTCGAGGTTTCTGAACGATATTCAAAAAAACTTGAAGTTTTTTTTTCGTAATATTCCCACCAAAGTTCTGCCACGCGAATTCTTTCTTGAGACATCCGTTTTGGAAAAAGCGTTGTGTTTTTTATTCTTTTTAAATCTTTGTCACAATTTTGAATCAATGTTATGTGTTGATGAATTTCAGCTAATTTATTTTCGTATTTTTCAATATGTTCATTGTATTTTTTAGAAGTTTCTCCAAAATCAACTATCACGTTTTCTTTAGTTAAAATTTTATATCCTGATTTTTCAATTCTGTTAAACATTTTTTCAAAATCATAATATCTCATAACAGCATTTATAAAGTAAGATACGTTTTCGATTTTTTCTATTTCCGATAAGAGAGATTCTTGATCTTGTTTGAAAGTTTCAAATCTTAGTTTTGCGTTTTCAAGCCAAATTATGTTTTGAACCTGCTTTATATCTTCTTCTGCTGCTTTTAACTCTATCATTTGTGACCGAATATTTTCATTTTGCTGCTTCGAATTCGAAGGACCATCCATCGTATTAGGATTTACCTGCTGGAAATGCGCTTCTAAACCGAATCGAGAAACGTTTAACTGCTGAATTTGCTCCGCAATAAGATCGTTTAACTGCTGAATTTGCTCCATTAAAAAAATATTCAACCTATGAACTTGATTAATTATTAGTGTTTGTTTTTCAAGTACTATATCATTTGTCTGCTGCTCGGTAAATATTCCTAACAATTTGAAAAACATCCCTAACGGCATTGTATTTAACCAATCACTTATTTGCTGGCAATGCTGTATTAGCATTTCCATTGCATCTGAAAAAGATATTAATAACTGATAAAGAAAATTATAATTCTTTATTAATGGTGATATTTTATAAATTTCATCTATTATCTGCTGGATATTTACCATTTCTCTTTTTATTACGTCTAACGGAGATTCCGTCAACAGCTCGAAAACAAACATCCTTTTTCCAAATTCTAAATACCAATTACATGTTTTCTGGAACCTCACGATTAGCAATTCTATTTCGCCTAACCGAGCAATCCCTAGCTCCCCTCCACTTTCCCTCGGAACATAATCCAAACATTATTTAAGTTCTGTAAAAATTTTTCTGTTCGCTGCTGTTTGACAAGCAACAAATCATTCATATAGAGCGCTTGCGACTGATCACTTACTTGCTGCTGGCTTTCCTGTGGAACATCCGTATCAATATTCTGCTTCAGCCGGGCATCCTTCGCAGAACCATCCGAACCATCCATAGCCCCTACCTGTTTTAAGCTTGCAAAACCTACACTATAAACCACAAATAAAGCCGAAAAACTTGTAGCAAAAGCTTTTTTTAAAAATTTATTAACTTCAAATAAATTTTGGATCTTTAAAATACTTTTTGCTCGATTTATTAATTTGAGCAAATTATTGGGGCTTTTTACGCTGCCTAAAAAGATTTTATTGTTCGCCATGATGAATTTCTCCAAATTATTTAATAAAAAATTTAATATTATTTTAATAAATATAGTATATTTCCACTATAGACTTGTCTATCAATAAAAAAAAAGTTAAACTAAAAATTAAAATGAAAGAAAAAAACTAAATTAAAATAAAAATATTGATAGTAAAGGCGGTAAAAATGTTAATAGATATAAATAA
>JAIRZH010000075.1 GCA_031267335.1 Oscillospiraceae bacterium
TTATTATATTAAAGCGACACTTGTCTGCGGCGCCTTGGCGAAATATAGCGAATCACCGTAAGCCGCTGTTTCTTTGGGAGTACCCGTTTCTTTTCTAAAGAAATGGGTACAAAGAGTAAGGCTTTGAAAAGAACTTAAGCTTGCCTAAATGTGGCAAACGTAAAATTAGTTAATTCTTTAGGAGTACCCGTTTCTAGAAGAAGTTATATTTTGGGTTTAATGAGAACAATTTCTGAATTAAAGGTTTAATTGACAACCAAAAATTAAACCAGTATTATTCTAAAAATTAAAATGTGGAGGTAACAGTCGTTTTAGAAAAAAATATTAACAAGTTCGAGATAGCCGATGGCGTTGATTTTATTTACATAAAATCAGATAAGTTTAAAACATTTCAAATTTATTGTTCGTTTTTTGTGCCTCTCGAAAAACATACTGTGTCTGAATATGCAATTTTGGCCGGCATTCTTGAATGTGCTTGTAAAAAATTCCCGAATTTTATTGATTTTAATAAACATCTCGAAAAATTATATGGGGCAAGTATTGATGGTATTTCTTCTAAAATCGGGGATTATCAAGTAATAAGTATTTCCGCAGAAGCACTCGATGATAGATTTACTTTTGAAAAATGCAATAATATAGAACGCACAATCGATTTATTTTATGAAGTGATTTTTAAACCGTTAGCAGAGAAAAAGAAGTTTGAAGAAAAATTCGTCGAACAATCAAAACGGTTTTTAATCGAGCATATCGAATCTGAAAAATTAGATAAAAAAACTTGGGCTTTGCTGCAATGTGAACGTTTTATGTGTGAAAATCAAAAATCAAGTATTCCGAAGTACGGTTATATAAATGATTTAAAAAAAATATCGTCAAGTGATGCTTATTCTGCTTATGAAAACATGTTGAAAAAATCAAGAATTGAATTGTTAGTAACTGGTAATTTGCCAAACGAACAAGAGGTTTTTGAAAGTTTCAAAAAAAATATATTAAAAATCGAAAGAGAAAAATGTTTTGATTTCAAAACGAAGATAATTTCGGAAGTTTGTTCAATTAAAGAAAAGAAAGAAAAAATGGAAGTTGAGCAATGCAAATTAGTCATGGGATTTCGAACAGGAGTAGCTGGTTATAATTCGAATTTTGTTAAAATGATGGTTTTTTGCAGTTTATTAGGTGGAATACCTACTTCGAAACTTTTTTTAAATGTAAGGGAAAAATTAAATTTATGTTATTATTGCTCTGCAAAATACGATAAATCTACTGGCAATGTATTTATAGAAAGTGGGGTTTCATTTGAAAATATAGATAAGGCTCGTACTGAAATTTTTCACCAAATAGATTTGATGAAAAACGGAAATATAAGTGAAGAAGAAATAGATATAACGAAAAAATATTTAATTCAGAGATTGTTCAGTATTAACGATAAAATTAGCACAATGTCAGAATGGTATGCTAATCAATTTCCTTACGGGATTTTAGAATCTCCAGAAGAATTTTTAAAAAAGATTCAAAATATAAATTTAAAAGATATAATAAGTTGTGCAAAACAAATTCAACTTGATACTGTTTATGTTTTGACAGGAAAAAATGTATGAAAAAAATTATAAGTTCAAGATTAAATGAAGAATATTTCGTTGCAGAGCATCCTTCTGGATTAAAGATTTTCTTATATCCTAAGAAAAATTATAGTAGTTCATATGCTGCTTTTAGCGTAAATTATGGTTCTATAAATAATAGGTATAAACTTGGTTCGGAAATAATCGAAATTCCCGATGGAACAGCACATTTTCTTGAACATAAATTATTCGAAAACAAAGAAGGTGATGCTTTTAATTTTTTTTCTGAAATAGGATCTTCTGCAAATGCTGGCACTTCGTTTGATAAAACTGTTTATCTTTTTTCTTGCAGTTCTAATAACCGTGAAGATTGTATTTTAGAAAAATCTTTGGTGATATTATTAGACTTTGTGCAGAATCCATATTTTACAGAAAATGGCGTAAATAAAGAACGTGGAATAATTTCACAAGAAATAGCAATGTATCAAGATAGTCCTAGTTGGAAAGTTTTGAATAATTGTCTTCAATCACTTTATCATAATCATCCTGTAAAAATCGATATTGTCGGCAGCCAAGAAACTATAAAAAAAATTACATCAAAAGTTTTACAGGGTTGTTATGACTATTTTTATTCGCCTTCAAATATGAATTTTTGTGTTGTGGGCAACTTTGAACCTGAAAAAATTCTTGAAATTATAAATAAAAACATAAAATTTAGTACAAAAAATAATTGTCAAAATTGCCTTAAAGATATCATGTCGCCCGAACCGAAAGAAGTTGTCAAAAAAAGTGTTTACGAAAAGATGGAAATTATTAATCCGATATTTAATTTAGCTTTCAAAGAAGAAATGAATCAGAAAAATATTAATTTAAAAGAACTAATAGTTTCCGAGCTTGCATTATGCGCTTTGATGCTTAAATCCGGTAAAATGTACAATAGGCTTTTGGATTCTGAACTTATAAGTACTTCTACTTTTGATAGTGAATATTTTACTGGTCCATTTTATGCTGCATCTTTTTTTTCAGGCGAGTCACGAAATCCAGAAAAAGTTGCAGAAATCATTCGTGAAGAAGCCAGCAGAATATCTAATGAAGGCATGGATGAAGATTTGTTTGTTACTGCAAAAAAAATTTTTTGCTCTGAAATAATTTCAATTTTTGATAATATTTCAGCAACCGCAAACGCGTTAGTTAATTTTTCTTTTGCTAATAAAGAAATTTTTAATTTCTTAGATACTTTATTCGAAATAAATTTGCCTGAAGTTAATGAATTACTTAGAAATAAATTTAACGCTGAGCATAGCACACTATCGGTAATATCCTTATAAAAGCCTATTTTTTTTAGACGTTGTTTTATTTAAATCATAAGTTTTAAAATTTACTCTATGTTTGGTATTATTAATTTTTAGTTAAATTTGATGGTATTTAGTATTAAAAATTTTATTAAAGTTGCGTTCTTGTTATTTTTAATTATATTTGATTGTTTTTCTTTTGTTTTAAATAATATATTTTATACGCCATTGGAACATTATAAAAAAAAGCTTGATGACGAAATCAGAGCAGTTTGGATTGCGACTGTTTTGAACTTAGATTGGCCAAAAGCGACAGAATCAGAAGATCAAAAAAAAGAATTAATAGAAATTTTAGATTTTTTAAAAGAAAAAAAAATTAATAGAGCTTATTTGCAAGTTAGATGTCGCGGAGACGCTTTATATTTGTCGGAACAATGGCCATGGTCTTGTTGGCTTACAGGCGAATTAGGAACCGACCCAGGCTATGACCCACTTTTAATGTTTAGAGATGGGTGTTTTCAACGAGGTATAACACCTGAAGCATGGATAAATCCATTTTATATCGGCTCGAGAACAAAATTTGATATAAAAAAATATTTTGAAAAACTTCCTGAAAATAATCCTTTAAAATATCATCCAGAATGGATTATTGTAAGTTCAAATGGTTGGCATATGTTAAATCCAGGAATTCCGGAAGTCCGAAAATTAATCATACAAGAAGTAATATATATTGCTAAAAAATATCAAATAAGTATTCATATGGATGATTATTTTTATCCATATCCAAATAAAAAAAATCAAGATATAAATTTAGATGATCAAGCAGAATATAAATTATATGGCAAACGACTTAGTTTAGAAGATTTTAGAAGAAACAATATCAATAAATTCATCGAGGCACTTTATACAGAAATAAAAAAATTAGATTCTGAACTTACATTAAGTATTAGCCCGTTTGCTATATGGAAAAATTCAGCTAAAGATGGCGGATGTGGCACACAAGGACTTGAAAGTTATCATAAAATTTTTTGTGATTCTGTTTTTTGGGTAAAAAGAAATTTTATAGACTATATTATACCTCAAATTTATTGGCATATTGGTTTCGAAATCGCCGATTATGAAGCTTTAGCTAAATGGTGGAACGATGTAGTAAATGGAAGTAAAGTAAAACTGATAATTGGTCAAGCTGGATATCGATTAAATAAAAATTCAATTTATGAATCTTTCAGAAACAGTGGTGAAATAATTAATCAAATTAAATTAAATCGTAAATTAAGTAATGTCTGCGGGCAATCGATATTTTCGTTATCTTGCTTACGAGAAAATTGCTTAGGAATACGTGATAAACTAGAAGAAATATATAAATAGATTTTTCGAAAAACAAAATATTTTTAATAAAAATTCTGGTAAATAATGCCTAGGGCCTGCTCCTACTATCGTTTAACGACCATATTTCGGTACTTTTTGATTTGTACTACGTTAAATTTTTCTTATCCAAACCAAGAATTACTCGAAGTTTTGTTATTTTAAATAATGGGAACATCCCTAGTAATGAATAATTGAATTTTGCAGAAAATAAAATATCACGTAAATTTACAAGTTTCTCGGAACTTGTTCTTGTTAAATTCGTAAACACAACTTTTGGTAATTTTTTAGCATATTTTTGTTTATTTTCTTCGCTTGAGTACTATCCGAATAGCGTAAAAACACCAAAAAATACTCAAAAATTACCTAAAATTTGTATTTTAATTTGACGAGAACTAAATTTTATTAGTTTTCGAAAAACTTTTTAAATTTCGGATCGTTAGCTATCTTATATTGACAATCTTTAATTGAGACTTTTAACGTATGATCATTTTTTTGGGATAAATCGCCTGTTAAATTTTCGATGTTTGCCTTAAAATCGTCTTTTTTAATACCTCCTGCTATATTGTCCAAATCATCAATTACTTTCTTCGCCATCATCATAGCAGCATCACCACCTTGAAAATTTATGGCTAATCATGATCGCAATTGAATTTTATCATTTGGATTTTTAATTGTCAAATTAAACTATAATAAAATTTTTAATTAATTTTTTTTGGATATTTATACCTAAAAATTCTGTATTTTTAAAAACCATAATAGACTTTAATAGACTTTTTTAAAACTAGGACTTGTTCCCACTATTTGAAATGACAAAATTTCAAGTAATTTTTGGTTTGGATAAGGAAAATTTTTTTACAATACTGACGTATTGTAAAAAAATTTAACGTAGTACAAATCAAAAAGTACCGAAATATGGTCGTTAAACGATTGAGGAAGCAGGCCCTAAATGGCAAAATTAAAAAAATATATTACAATTTCACTGGTTAATTTATATTATAATGAGCTAATAAGATAATTACCTAATATTGATCGTAAAAGTCGTAGCGCATTTGGAACAGAAGGATTTACTAAAAACACGGTCGAACCAGCTAATACCGAAATTAAACTGGATGCTTGTGCAACAAGCTTCACATTTTTACGAAGCTTTATTCGATTAGCCATTTTCGTTTTTTTAATTGTTTCCTGCATTTTAATTTTCTCTTTTAATTGATTCAATATCTTATGAATATTTTCTTTATTTCGAATGTTTTTTTGATATATTGAAATTTCAATATTTTTTAAAAGTTCAGTTTGGCTTTGAGCATAAACATTTTGTGGCGTTTTGTTTATAAGAAAAACTGCTATTAATATTGTTGTTAAAAATGCTTTCATTATGGTAAACTCCTTAAAAAGATTAAAATATAAATCATGCATTACAAAAATAATAATATATTTTTTTTAAATTTACAAACAAAATCCAGACTTATTTTTGATTTCTGAACGCTATAGCTATGATATTTAAAAAAAATCCATAGGCTATATCAATTCTTTGTAATATAAACTGTACATGATTTTATTTCAATTAATTTATAAACTTTTTTTAAACCACTTTCGTCTGAAGACGAAAGATTTGTTACCGCCTAAAGGCGGCTAAAGTACGTAAGGAAATAAACAAATTTGGATAAAGTAAAAATCAAAAAGAGCGAAAACGAGCTAAAGCTATCCGTCTGAAGACGGAGAAATTAAACCTAGCACATGGAAATTAAAAAATCTTTGCCAAAAATTTAATAAAAAAATTGATTTACGAATATTAAAAAATATTTCTGATTGTGTAGCAAGTGTACTCATTACAAGAAGTGTTAATACAGCAGAATGACAAAACGTACTTCCGAGATAATCGAAACAAAAGTCAAAAGAACGTTTAATTTCAAGGCTACTATCTAACAAACACTTAGATTATAGCTTTATTATGGAAGTTTTTGCTTCTTCATTTTTGGCATTACTTGCCAAAAATGAAGAAAAAATAGTTCTAGCTATGGATCAAGACTCAAATAAGAAACAATCTTCTCAATACTTGATGGTATCTATAAAGATTCGAAAAAAGAGCAATTCCTCTGAATTGGCTAGTACAAAAAACAGACGGAAACATAAACTTTCAAAAATAATTCGCAGTTCTTTTGCACAAGCATTTTCAGTGGCAAGCTGATTTGCGGAGAATGCGGTAAAACTTTTGGAAGCAAAGTTTGGAATTCTACAAATAAATACAGACGTGTAATTTGAAGGTGCAATGCAAAATATTTGAAATTAAAACAGGATACGCTAGACATGGCAAACAATGTGATTCAGGAGGTAAACAGTGTAATTCACCTCATGTTACTGAAGATCAAATCAAACTTGTCTTCATTATGGCAGTAAACCAGCTAATTCAAGATAAAGAAAAATATATCTCTGATTTTGAAGAAG
>JAIRZH010000089.1 GCA_031267335.1 Oscillospiraceae bacterium
GAAAAGGTATAAGATTTTCTAAATCTCATTTAATGCATAAGATTGTTGTAAGTTTAGTTATAAATTTTTGGTTTTTTGGGCGTGATTTGCCGTTTTCATTTATTTTATGACACCACCCAAAATCTAGTAGTAAGATTGTTTAGAAATTTTCCGAGCAATATAGGTGAAAGTTTAAGAAAAAAATTTCCAAACTATTATAATCGGGGTACACTGCCATATAGAAAAACAAACTATTCGTTAGGACCATCATTATTATCAGAATTAACTAAAGAAAATCAGAATAAACAACCACAAAGTTTTCCGAAAACAAAAAAAGAAATTATTATTTTGTGTAATTTATTCAAAAAAATTGATTTGATGAAAAAATTGTTCGGAGAAGAAACTGATTGTACGTCTAAGAAGTTGCGAGATGAAAATGGTTTTCTTTTAAGTATTAAACATCTGTCTAGCGTCAAATATAATGTTGAAGCTATACAAGAAGCTTACCTCGAGGGATATTTTCTATTTGAGTTACCTTATTTATGGGAATATATTAACAATACTCAAAGTTTCGATATTGTACTGATTATTTTTGATCCAAGTTATAATATTGATAGAATTTATGAACAAATTTCTAAATGGCTATGTTTTTTTGAAACATTTAAATCACAAAATATCAAACCCATAATAACTTTTATTAAACAAGAAAGTCCTACCTCAGCACTTGAACACGATAATATAATAAGAAATATTAAATTGGCGGAATATCGAATAAAAACAAAATTAGGCGTACCTAATGAAAACAAATTAAATATGCTATTAAAACAGAATAGTAATGGTTGTTTTTATTGTGATAATCATGATCATATGGCTGAATTTCTATCCAAAATGGATATTGCAGCAGCTATTAATGATGCTCAAGAATGAGGCTAGGGCCTGTTCCCACTATTTGAAATGACAAAATTTCGAGTAATTTTTGGTTTGGATAAGGAAAATTTTTTTACAATACTGACGTATTGTGAAAAAATTTAACGTAGTACAAACCAAAAAGTACCGAAATATAGTCGTTAAACAGTAGTGGGAACAGGCCCTAGAATATACTCATTCGAATTCAAACGTCGAAATCAAAATTAAAATTAAATTCATTCAAGGCTCAAGCAAAATCGTGCTAAACGATGATTTTCAGATTTAAATAAATCCAGAATTTCATTTTGAATGAGTATATACTGAGAGCCTATCCCAAAAAAACTCAGCAAAGGAAGGCAAATACTGACGTATTTAACTGACGAGCAATACAGAATTTTAAAAATTTTAGTTAAATATGTATTACTTAGAAATATTAGACAAGCTCTAAGGATCATATCTTCCTGTTAAATAATCGTTAGTTTTTTTTTCTTTTGGATTATTAAAAAGTTCACATGTATAATCATATTCTATAATTTCGCCATCAAGAAAAAAGGCAGTTCTATCTGAAATTCGTGTGGCTTGTTGCATGTCGTGAGTAACAACGATTATAGTATATTTTTCTCGTAGAGTGTCTATCAAATCTTCAATTTTTAATTTTGAGATAGGGTCAAGAGCCGATGTTGGCTCATCCATTAAAATTATTTCAGGAGAAGTAGCGATAGCCCTGGCAATACAAAGTCTTTGCTGTTGACCACCGGAAAGCTTGTCTATTCTATCGCTAAGTCTTTCGCAAAGTGCTTCCCACAACCCGACACTTTCTAAAGTTTTTTTAACGATTTTATCAAGTAATTGTCTTTTTCTTATTCCACGTACACGTGGACCATATACAATATTATCATAAATATTTTTAGGAAAAAGATTAGGCTTTTGGAAGACCATTCCTATATTTTGGCGCAGCATAGTTACATTAATATCGGGACTATAAATATTAATTCCATCAATTAAGATTTCCCCTGTAACTCGGCAATTTTTGTTCATATCCATCATTCTGTTAAGACATCTTAAACAAGTAGTCTTCCCACAACCTGATGGGCCAATAAATGTAGTTATATTATTACTGAAAATATCAATATTAATATTTTTTAGAACTTTTGTATTGCCAAAAAACAAATTTAAATTTTTTATTTTTATTTTTTTTTCATCCATAATTTTAACCTTTTTAATCGATCTTTTTTAAATCATTTATATCAAAAATAACAGGCAATGGTTCGCGGTCGTTTATGAGTGATACTTTTACTTTACGTGATAGAATTTCACGTTCAAGTACTACGGCGTGCCCACGCGGCGTGATGACAATATCATCAATTTTTGGCAAATTTTCTGCATTTTCAATATACATGTCTTCTTCATATTTCAAACAACACATCAATCTACCGCATATACCACAAAACTTCGAAGAACTTATAATCATTCCTTGATTAATTATAGATTGGGCATGAATATTTTTAAAATTCCTTAAAAAAGTTTTGCAACATAAAGATTTTCCGCATATACCAATGCCACCAATGATTCCGGCGCCTTCACGCACACTTACTTGTTGGAATTCAACTGCAATATTTAAAATATTTACAACACTGTGCAAAAGTAATGAATAATCCATTCTTTCGTCTGAAGAAAAATAAAGAACCATCTTTTTCATATCAAACATGTATTCGATTTTTATAACCTTCATATTCAAGTTATATTCGGCAATTTTATCTTTAACTTTTTTCAAAGCATCTTCTTCGGCTTGCTCAATATTCGCTAACCGATAAGAATCCGATTTATCGATTTTACGCAAAATCAAGCCTTCAAGTTTTTCCGGAATTTTTATATCATCAATTTTTTCTATAGAAGTAACAACGGCTAATTCAACACCACGGCGTGTTCTAACTATTATTTTATCATTTACGAATAAATTATCCATTCTATAAACAAAACATCCTGTTTTTTTGAGATATCTAAAATTTGCCGAAACAATATTGGCCATAAGTAAAAAAAACTCCAAAATAGATTCAAATTTTTTATTTGACAAAATACTTAAATTATAAATTAGGGCCTGTTTTCGTTACTGTTAAACGAGCGTATTTCGGTACTTTTTGGTTTACACTACGTTATTTTTTTTGCAATCGTCAGTACTGTGAAAAAATCCTTTTCCAACCCAAAAATTACTCAAAATTTTGTCATTTCTAATAATGATGACAGGCCCTAATTGAAATTGTCAATGTTCTAAAATTTATATAAAAAATTATTTTATGTTTAAAAATCTGTTTTTAATTTTAGAATTTATTTACATTAAACTAAATACAAATTTTAGAGCCTGTCTAAATATTTCTTAGTATGCAGATTTTATGATAAAATTTTTAAAATTTAAAGCACTAAGGAAGACGAATGCTTGACATATTTAACTAGCGAGCAATGCATAATAAAAATTTTAATTAGGGCCCGTTCCCACTATTTGGAACGACAAAATTTTAAGTAATTTTTGGTTTTGAATAAGGAAAATTTTTTCATAATACCGGCGTATTGTGAAAAAATTTAACGTAGTACAAACTAAAAAGTACCGAAATATGGTCGTTAAACGGTAGTGAAAATAGGCCCTAAATATGTGCTATTTCAAAGATATTAAGCAGGCTTTTATATTTTGGATTAAATTATCGATATCGTTTTTTGAATTAAACTTTGAAAAACTTACCCTTATTGCGCTTTCAATTTGATTTTCATTTAGTTTCATTGCATCCAAAACATGGCTTTTATAACGGCCTGAGCACGCCGACGCACTTGAAATGAAAATGCCCCTTTCAGAAAGAAAATTAAGCATAATTTCTGATTTAATTCCAAATATAGAAAAATTAATTATAAAAGGTAATGCATCACTAGGCGAATTAATTATAATTTCTTTTATTTTATTTAATTCCGAGCAGCAATAAATATTTATTTTTTCAATTTCTTTATATGTTTGGTTTATATTACATCTCAAAACAGCTTCTTCAAATCCTGCGACTAACGGTATAGCTTCAGTTCCGGGTCGAATACCATTTTCTTGGTTACCGCCAAATATAATTGGTTTAATTTTAGATTTTTTTGATGCATATAAACCGCCAATACCTTTTGGACCATGTATTTTATGAGCACTAAAACTTAGTAAATCTACGCCGATTTCAGAAACGTTTATATCAATTTTCCCAAAAGCTTGAACAGCATCAATATGAAAAATAGCATTAGGCGATTTTTTTTGTATTAATTTAGAGAATTTCTTTACAGGATTAATAGCCCCTATTTCATTATTAACCATCATTATGCTAACTAAAACAGTATCTAAACTAAGATTATCTATAAGATTTTCACATGAAATCATGCCGTTTTCATTCGGGGACAAAATTACTATTTCGAAGCCTTTTTCTTTGAGTTTTTTAATAGATTTTAAAACTGATATATGTTCAATAGCAGTTGTAATTATTCTTCCGCGTTTTAGATTCGAAATACTATAAATAGCAATATTGTTAGATTCCGTCCCGCCAGAAGTAAAATATAAATCGCCTTCTTGAATACAAAGAAAATTCGATATATTTTCTCTTGCGTTTCTTAAGATTTTTGCAGATTCTAAACCAATAGCGTGCCGTGAGGATGAATTGCCAAAGAAATTTCCCATTGTTTCACTGACACGAGTGATTACTTCGTTCAAAGGACGTGTAGTAGCAGAATTATCTAAATAGCATATTTGTTTCATAAATTTTTAACTTTTATTTTTAAAATAATTTTAATTAAATCAGGGCTATTTCCACTATTCAATCGTATTTTAGCACTTTTTAATTTATATTGCATTATTTTTTTTTAAGATATGACGGTATCTAATCAAATAGCAAGAATAAAGCTTAAGAACATGTTTAATATCTTTGAATTAGCGCATATTTAATTAAAAAGTTTATCGTGAAATCTACATTGCTAAAGGAATATTAAGGCCAGTTCACGCTATTTGAAATGACAAAATTTCAAGTAATTTTTAAATTGAATAAGGGAAATTTTTAAAACGATATTGCCGTATTATGAAAAAATTTAACGTAATACAATTCAAAAATTACTTGAAATCTTGAAGTTTTGAATAACAGTAACAGATCTTAAACATGCACTGCTTCGGAGATATTAGACACGCTCTTATTCAAAATAAAAATTACTAAAAATTTGTTAATTTTTTGATAATAAGGGACAGTTTCTAAAAAAATTAAGCAGTTATTATTATCAAAACGTATTTAAAATGTGTGAAAATTAATAATTATTAATTTTATTGACAATTTTTTTAAAAATAAATAAAATACAAACCAAGTTATATTTTATCTATAAAAAATCAAATAAAAACTTAAAATATAATCTTAATTTAAGTTTCGAAAAAATTATTAAAGATAAAATTAAAATTATGTTAACAAAAAATATTAAAGAAATACTCTCCGATTCGGTAAATATAAACCTAAAACAAAAAGTATTTTTAGAAATT
>JAIRZH010000099.1 GCA_031267335.1 Oscillospiraceae bacterium
TACCATTTAACGACCATATTTCGGTACTTTTTGATTCGTAATACGTCAGTATTGTGAAAAAAAATTTCTTTATCTAACCTAAAAAATACCCGAAATTTTGTCATTTCAAATAGTCGGAACAGTCCATATTGTTTATTTTTTGGGATAAACTTTAAATAAAATTATTTTAATGTAACTCTTTTAGTAAATATAATAAAACAAAAATTTTACAATATTATTTTTAAATTTATTTAGAATTTTAAACAAAAAAATCAATAATATATAAAAAATTAAGTATTTTATTATAAAGTTTGAAAAAATTAGTTGATTATTGTTTTATAGTAATGTAATTTTAAATTGGCATTCGCAAAAGTTAGGAGTGCTAAAAGGACGGTTTTTTAAATAATTTTAGAATAGCGTCAAAATTTTGTAAGTGTTTAGGAGGAATTTGTTATGGCAAATATTAAACCCCTTTTGGACAAAGTTCTGGTTAAAGTGGAAAAACCCGAAGAAACCACTCGAACTGGAATAATATTGGCAGGAAAAAAAGATCAGCCCTGTGTAGCAACGGTTATAGCACGTGGCCCAGGTGGCGTGATTGATGGCAAGGAAGTAAAAATGTGCGTAGAAACTGGCGATAAAATTATTATCAATGATTATTCTGGATCTAAAATTACTTACGATGGCCAGGAATATACAATTCTAAGCCAAAGAGATATTCTGGCATTAATTTCTTAAAAAAAATTTTAATTCTATGGAGGTTTTAATTATGGCAAAAGAAATGATTTTTGGTGAAGACGCGAGAAAAGCTCTTTTAGCAGGAATTAATAAACTCGCCGATACTGTAGGAGTTACGCTTGGGCCAAAAGGCCGTAATGTTGTTCTTGACAAAAAATATGGTTCACCATTGATAACAAATGATGGCGTAACTATAGCTAAAGAGATCGAATTAGATTGTCAGTTCGAAAATATGGGTGCGCAACTCGTTAAAGAAGTGGCGACAAAAACTAATGATGTAGCGGGCGACGGAACCACTACAGCAACGTTATTAGCACAAAGTTTAATTCGTGAAGGAATGAAAAACGTCGCTGCTGGTGCTAATCCAATGATTTTAAAAAAAGGAATCGCATTGGCTGTAGATACAGCAGTTGAGACTATAAAAAGCAATTCTAAGAAGATTTCCGGTTCAGATGATATCGCGAGAGTAGCGACCATTTCAGCTGGTGACGCAGTTATCGGCAAATTAATAGCGGAAGCAATGGATAAAGTTAGCTCCGACGGTGTTATAACAGTTGAAGACTCTAAAACTGCCGAGACATACTCGGAAGTTGTAGAAGGAATGATGTTTGATCGTGGTTACGTTACCCCGTATATGGTTACTAATAACGATAAAATGGAAGCAGTTGTCGATGAAGCCTATATATTGGTTACTGATAAGAAAATTTCAAGTATTCAGGATTTATTACCGCTTTTAGAACAGGTTGTAAAATCTGGTAAAAAACTTGTAATTATAGCTGAAGACATCGAAGGCGATGCTTTAGCAACATTAATTGTCAATAACCTCCGTGGAACATTTAAATGTGTCGGCGTAAAAGCACCTGGTTTCGGTGATAGACGTGAAGAAATGCTCCAAGATATTGCGATTTTAACAGGTGGTAGCGTAGTTTCGGAAAAATTCGGTATAGAACTAAAAGATGCAAAAATCGAACAACTCGGCCGTGCACATCAAGTTAAAGTAGAAAAAGAAAGAACGATAATTGTTGATGGCTCAGGCGATAAACAAAAAATTCAAGCACGTATTTCGCAAATTCGTAGACAGATTGAAGATACGACTTCTGATTTTGATAAAGAAAAGCTGCAAGAACGTTTAGCAAAACTTTCGGGCGGTGTGGCTGTAATAAAAGTCGGGGCTGCAACTGAAGTTGAAATGAAAGAAAAAAAACTTCGTATGGAAGATGCTCTTGCTGCAACCAAAGCAGCCGTAGAAGAAGGAATAGTTGCCGGTGGTGGAGTTTCATTAATTAACGCTGCTTCAGAAGTTGAAAAAGTAGTCGATAAACTTGAAGGTGATGAAAAAACCGGTGCTGTTATAGTGCTCAAGTCTCTTGAAGCTCCTTTACGCCAAATTGCGGCAAATGCCGGATTGGAAGGCTCTGTGATTGTAGACAAGGTAAAGAGTTTCGGGAAAATCGGTTATGGTTTTGATGCACTTTTAGGAAAGTATGGAGATATGATTTCTGCTGGAATCGTTGATCCAACAAAAGTTTCGCGTAGTGCATTGCAAAACGCCGCTTCAGTCGCAAGCATGGTTTTAACAACTGAATCGTTGGTGGCAGACAAGAAAGAACCTCCGATGTCACCAGCACCAAGCGCTGACCCTGGTATGGGCGGCATGTATTAATTTTTAAAAATAGATTTGTTCTGAAATTTGTCGGAATTCAAAAATAAAAATTGATTTATATTAAAAGTTGATATAAATTATTTAGGGCCTGTTTCCATTAATCTGAAATAGTCAAATTTTGAGTAATTTTTAAGTTGTGAAAAAATTTAACGTGATACAAATCAAAAATTACCAAAGCAGGGATGTTGGATGATATTGGAGGCAGGTTTTAGTTATTTGTTTCCATTTACATTGAATTTTAAAAGTTTTATCATATAATTTCCATGTTTTTAATTATATATTATTTGATTATCTTTTGAACACTCAAAATTTAAAGCGTATAAAAGGTAAATAAAGGTAAATATTGATTATATTTTAGTTATTCTGATATTAGAGCCTGTTCCTAACTACCGTTTAACGACCATATTTTTCAGTATTTTTTAATTTGCACCATGTTAAATTTTTTTACAATATGTCAGTATTGTAAAAAAAATTCCTTATCTAAACTAAAAATTACTTGAAATTTTGTCATTTTAAATAGCGGGAACAGGCCTTAATTGACTTTAAGACAATTATATGTTTAGCTAATTTTTATCAATTCGACGATATTAGGCAATTTAAACAATAAGCTTTTACAAATTTAAGATTTAACATTTAATTTGGAGTATTTTTTTATTAATCGCAGGCCAGTTTTCATTATTTTATTTGGTTTATATGATGTTTAATTTATTATTTATGAATAACTACTAAAAAAATAAAACTTTACAATATAGTTATATACCAATACATTTTAAAATTAAGAGCCTGTCTAATATTTCTAAGCAATACAGATTTAGCGATAAAATTTTTAAAATTTAAAGCGCGAGGAGGGCAAATACTGACGTATTTAACTGACGAGCAATACAGAATTTTAAAAATTTTAGTTAAATATGTGTTGCTTTGGAGATATTAGACAGGCTCTAAGCATTAAAAACTATTTTTCTTGATCTTATTTTCGAAAATCTATCGCTTTTATGATTGTTTGATAAATTTGAAAAATAAACTTGCTTTAAGTTGTTGAAATAAAAGAATTTTTTCTTCAAGTTTACGTAAACTAAAATTTTTTGATTTAATTATGGATTTAAATTTTTCAATAATTTCTTCGTTCACTTTTAGCGTTACAGTAGGATCCTCAAATAAACTGCTTATTAATCTTGGAACCGTATGAATATCATTATCATCATTATTTGAAATATAAATTTTAAATTCTTTAGGTAAATTTAAATTATTAAAAAACGAACTCTTAACCAAGGTTTTGTCAGTTATATATTTGAATGATCGGCATATTTTTTCAAATAAAATTTCATTAATACGAACAACACCGATAATTCTTTGAAATGCTTTTAAAATTTGCCCAAATGTGTATTCTTTTATTTTTTCTTTTTCATCTAAGAATTTTATTTTATAGTCTTTTGAAATTATAGTAAACTGTGCGATAAGTTCTTCAATGCAATTGAATTTTGGAATTATCGCATTTTCTGTTAATTGCTTAGTACATTCTATATCGATTTCAGTAAAACCTTTCTCAAATTTCTTAAATATTTTTCGATTATTGGAAGAATTTTTTTTAAATTTATTAATTTTGTCATTTAAACTTTGATTTTCATTCGATAAACCAATATTTTTTTCTTGCAATTCAAAATTTATTTGATTTTTTTTTATAATCTGATTTTGGAGCTGTTCGTTTTCTTTAAATAAAGATAACTGTTGAGAACATAATTCCTCTAACAAATCATCTTGCGAGATTTCCGTTGAATTTTTATTTTGAAAATTTAAATTTTTTACTTGTTGAGTTAATGCTTCAATTTGTTTATTTTTATTATATAATTCTAAATCTTTTTCTTGTACCAGATTTTCAATTAAATTATTAGATTTAGTTTGTTGTTCTAAACTTTTTTGAGTGAGAAGTTTGTTTTTTTCTATTAACTCTTGAATTTGTTTCTGTGAATTTTCGATTTGGCTATTTAGGTTTTGAATTATTTTTGTATCTTGTTCGTGCCTTTCATTTGGTAAATTAATCATTTTTTCTTCGAAATTTGTTCTTTGATTTATTTTAAGTATTTCGTTATTAAAATTTTGTTCTTTTTCTAAAATTTGATCTTGAAGTAGTTTGTTTTCTTTTTGCAATAAATATATTTTTTTAGAAATTGATTCATCTAATGGATTATTTTTTGATGGATTATTTTTTAAGTTTTCCGTTAGAAGATCATTTGTTTCTTTTAAGAAAAAATTTTCTTTTCTGATTTGTTCTAAATATTCTTTTAATTTTTCAATTCTTGCAATACATTTATCAGAAACTCGTTCTACAAGAAAAACCTTAATTTCCTGAATTTTTTCTGGACTTTGATTTTCTGCGAAAAATTCTTCTAACTTAAGTGCATATTCTTCAATTTGCATCGGCTTTTTTTTTATTTTTAAAATTTCTAGTTCTTTTTTATTTTCTTTTTTATATCCAAAAAGACTATTAACTGAAAAGCCGACAATAAAACCAATACTTGTATTTATTAAATTTTTTTTCATATCCCTTGCAATACTAGCTTTATCTTTTTTGTTACTAGCTTTATTAGAATTTTGTTGTGCTGCTGCTACCGGAATAAAACTGTAAGATACTAGTATTTGAAAAGCCAAAAATACTGAAAAAATTTTAAATGAAACTTTTTTTACTTTATTTTTATTTATATTAAAATCCTCTGTATTAGTCATATCAAAATTTTTAATCCTTTTTTAAATAATTGAAAGATCTTCTATTGCGAAAAATTCAATGCAATACAAAACAAAAGGTATCGAAATATATTCGAGTAGCAGAAACAGATTTTAATATTCTGTTAAAAATAAGAGAATGCCTCAGAGCCTGTTTGATATTTCTTAAGCAATGTAGATTTTATAATAAAATTTTAAAAATTTAAAGTGTGAAAAAGATAAATACTGACGTATTTAACTGACGATCAATATAGAATTTTAAAAATTTTAGTTAAATATGTGTTGCTTTGGAGATATTAAACAGGCTCTAAATGTGCACTGCTTTAGATATTTCAGACAGGTTTTTAATTAACACAATACTGTTGCTAATGTTTCGCCATGAAATATTTGGCCATATTTAAAATTAAAATTAAAATTATTTGAATTTGTTATTATAACCGGACTACAAATTGAATAATTCGTTTTATTTAAAAAATTTAAATCAAATTTTGCAATAATATCACCGGTTTTTACTTTTTTCCCTACTTTTACAAAACTTTCGAAACCTTTACCTTTAAGTTCGACGGTGTCTACACCTATATGAATTAAAAGTTCTATTCCATCTTTATCAACCAGCCCATACGCATGAAAGGTATCGAACACTTGAATAATTTCCGAATCGAATGGCGCGTAGACTTCCCCAATATTTGGAATTATCGCAACACCGTTGCCTAACATTTTTTGCGAAAAAACTTCATCAGGGACTTTTTCGATTAAAATAACTTCTCCGCTCATTGGGGAAAAAATTTCTTTAAATAAACTTAACAAATAAACCTCACTATTAATTTTGGATTAAGAACATGTCTTCAATAATCCTAAACATAAATTTCAAAAGATTTTGACATCTTAATTATTTTGCTTAGAGCTTTTTTAATATTTCTAAGTGTGTAGATTTTACGATAAAATTTTTAAAATTTAAAGCGTGAGGAAGGCAAAGACTGGCGTATTTAACTGATAGTAGGAACGAGCCATAGAAATGTTCAGGACGTTAGTGGAAGTTAAGTTTGTTTCGAAAGGGTGAGCAGTAACCTTATTGTTCTTCTTGAAAATCTTCTTCTTCTTCTTCTTCTTCTTGAAAATCTATTCCTTTTGGATATTTAAGGAATTTTGAAATTAATTTTGCTTTAATTCGGCTGAAGAAAATTTTTTTTGCTTCAGGCATAAATAAGCTAAATTCTTCTGTTTTAATCACCGCTTCGTCAAATTCGAATTTTTTTTGGATTTCTTTTAATGTTACATTATTTTCTAACAAATTCTTTAAAAAATCTAAAGTAAAACTAATATAATAATCATCATTTTCTGAAATAAAAATTTTAAATTCTTCAGTTAAATTTTGGTCACTAAAAACCTGATTCTGATATAAAATTTCGTCAGTCATATATTTAAAAACAATTTCCGCTGTTTCAAGCGACGATTCGCAAGAAAAAATTTCTGAAAAAATTATTTTAAGTAATTCTAAATTTTTTATAAATATATTTTTATCCAAGGATTTTATGTTATTATTATTTAATTTTTCAATATATTCTTCAATATATTCTATAACAAAATTATAAAATTTTTTTTGGGTTTCTCTATTTTTTACTGCCAGAGTACACCCTTTCCTGATGTTATCACAACATTCCTCAAATTCCTTAAATACTGCTTGTTTACTGGAAAGTTCTTCTTTCAAACTTTGATTTTCATTTGTTAAACTAACAATTTTTTCTTGCAAATCTTCAATTAGTTTTTCGTTTTGGCTACTAAAATTTTGTTCTTTTCCTGAAAGTTGATCTTTAAGTTGTTTGTTTTCTTCTTTAACTTGTTTTAGTTTTTCTAAACTCTGTTCTAGATCTTCGCCTTGTTTCATATTTTGTTGTTGTATCAAATTTTTAATTTGTTCTTTTAATTCTAAATTTTCTTTTTTAGATTGTTCTAAAAGCTCCGTTTTGCCATGCATTTCTTTGTCAAATTTTTCTTTTGATATTTGAATTTGCTCAACACATTCATCCAAATTTTGTCCTGAGTTGCCTATTATTTTTTTAAGAGATTTAATGATTTCTTGAGGCGGCATTTGACCTCGGCCTTCTAAAATCATTGCCACGTAAAGTATAAGATCTTTAATATCTTTATTATTTTGTTGCGTATTACTTTTTGCATGATCTTCTGATCCATTTTTATTCCCAAACTTTCTATAACATGTGTTTGTAAAAATACCAGCAACAAAACCAATACCTGCACTTATCCCCAAAGGAACTCTTTTAATATTATCATTTTTAGTAATAACTGAATCTTTTGAATCTTTTTTGCCACTAGTTTTTTTAATAACTTGCGCTGTGGCCCCCCATTTGGAATAAAACTGTAAGCTACTAACATTTGAAAAGCTAGGAATACCGAAAGCCTTAAAAAAGCTTTTTTCATCTTTTCTTTACATTTTGAATAATTCTCGCTCAATTAATAATTTCCTTGCGATACATAGAATTTAATGTTAACCAATACAGTAACGTTAGTCGATATGTAATTTAAAATCAAATATTAAAATGCTACTACCACGAAAATTTCACAGAATACTATAAGAATTTAACAATCAAATCAAATTAGAATTATTTATCAAACAAAAGTATATACTAGCGAAAAATGTTTTTATTCTTAATTTTGTCATCTTGAGGTGATTATAATATTTTTTAATTATTATACAATATTTCGTGAAATTTTTGTGGGCAAATACTGACGTATTTAACTGACAAATAATACAGATAAAATTTTTATTGAACTTGCGTTGCTTTAGAGATAAACAAGTTATTAGAGCCTGTTCCCATTACTCGAAATTTTGTCATTTTAAATAGCGGGAACAGGCCCTAGAATCAAAGTCGAACATGCAATTTGTGGAATTAAGCGTTTGCGTTGTTTAACTGATGTTTTTAGAGAAAAGAAGGGTATTACTTTGTTTCGGGTTGCTTACGGAATTTGGAATTTGCATTTAAACTTTGTTTAAAGTTATGACGTTATGTGTTGTTTTGTTCTGATTTCTATTCATGAACAAGTCTTTTGATTAATTCTATAATAAATTCAGACAAGTCATAATCTTTGCATTATACTTTCCTCAAGATCCACGATATTATCCCTAATACTATTAATACATTTTCCGCATTCTACTTCGGTTTTTTTCATTTCTTCGTCGTCTAAAGCAAATGAAAATCGCATTTCAAAATTTATCAACCAATAATTGATATTATTTTTAATTTCCTTAATTTCTTTATCATATTTACCCTCACTTTTAATTTCGACTTCTTCACAATATTTTTCTAGTTCGTTAAAAACGGTTACACATTCAGAGGATTTGATTATATGCCTACTAAGTATGAGTAATCTAATGTTACACATAATAACTTCATAATAATGTGTATATTTTATTTGAAAAGATTTAAAATTTTCGTAACAATACAAAAATTTTTCGTACCACGCGAAAAGATTTTTGTACTGCTTGATTTGATCTTTAATTTCCGGAATTTTTATATTCAATGTGCTAAAACCTTTCATTGCTTCGGCTCTTTTCAAAATGTATTCAAGGTGTCCATGAAACTTTTCAAATTCAGCTTTTACTTCAACTTCAGCTTCACTATTCGGTTTTTTGACAGTTATTATTTTTTCTACATTCACATCAGACTGCCTACCGCTGTTAGCATTAGGTTGATTACTGCTATCCATCGCGAATACTTGAATTAAACCTATAAAATTTATACTAAAAATTATAAATAAAGTCGCTAAACTTATAGCAAAAATCTTCGAAAAAAATTTTTTAACTCTAAATAAATTTTGGATATTCAAAATATTTTTTGCTCGATTTATTTTTCGAATATCTATATTATTACTGTGTTTTAAACAATTCCTTCGAGCTTTTACCACTTTATCTAAAATTTTTATACAAAAGAGTTTAATATTCGCCACAACAAATTCCCCCAAAAAAAATACTTATAAAATCTTGGGCATTATTTTTAAATTACATCACTATAAAATAATAATCAATTAATTTTCCAAAAATACGTTACTACTCACTCTTTTTAAAAAATAAATATTTATAAAACCATACTCTAAGAAGGGCTTGCTCCCACTATCGTTTAATTACCATATTTCGGTACTTTTTTTGATTTGTACTACATTAAATTTTTTTATAATACATCAACATTATGAAAAAAATTCCTTGTTTAAACCAAAAATTACTCGAAATTTTGTCATTTCAAATAGTGGGAACAGGCCCTAATTTCGGTATTACGATTTTATTGTTTCTATATGCAACCATTATGGCTACGAAGTTTATGATACTAAAAGGGATTCAAATAGTCTGTTGCATTACCCGAAAACGGCTTAAAATATAGCGATTTATTTAAAAAATCAATAAACCAATTTCAATTTTAAAATAGATTTTATGATAAAATTTTTAAAATTTAAATCGTGAAGAAGACGAATACTGATGTATTTAATTGATGAATAACACAGAAAATTTTAACTGAATATACACTGTCTTAGAGATATCAAACAGGTTCTTAGAAAATGGCGTTAAATACGTAAAAATTTTTAAAAATTATTTAAAAATTTATTTTTTAGATTATTGAAAACATGTTCTTAATTAAAAAGACAAATTTTTTAATATTTCTTCGCGCACGCTTGACACATTTGTTTCACGAACTTTTTTTCTTATACCCAAAATAAATGGCGATGAAACCGATAATTCATTCACGCCTAAAACAAGAAAAATTTCAGTCATACTTTCGTCCGCAGCTATTTCACCGCAAACCGCAATTCGTATATTAAATTTTTTAGCGTTTTCACAAACAAGTTTTATCATACGCAAAATTGCTTTATGATGTGGGTTAAACATAAAATTTACTTTATCGTTTTGCCTATCTACCGCTAACGAATATTGAACTAAGTCATTGGTGCCGATGCTAAAAAAATCAACTTCAGCTGCCAAAACATCGCTTATAAATACAGCAGCTGGAGTTTCTATCATAACTCCTATTTTTATGTTTTTATCATATTCAATTTCCGATTTATCAAGATCTTGTTTGACTTCCTGCAAAATATGTTTAATTTTCAAAACTTCGTCAAGAGAACAAATCATAGGAAATAAAATTTCTATATTCCCGAACATAGATGCTCTTAAAATTGCCCTTAATTGTGTTTTAAAAATTTCCGGTCTATCTAAGCAAACCCTTATACCTCGGTATCCCATTGCAGGATTAACTTCTTCAGGGAGAGAGAAATATTTGATTTTTTTATCCGCGCCTACATCAAGAGTTCGAATCACAACACGTTTTGCTTCCATTTTAGTTGTAACTTTTTTATAAATTTGAAATTGTTCATCTTCGGTAGGGTAATCAGAACGGTTCATAAAAATAAATTCACTTCTAAACAACCCAATCCCGCGCGCATCACATTCGCGAACTGCTTTTAAATCAGAAATATGGCTTACGTTTGCGCAAATTTCAATTTTTTGGCCATCAGTAGTAATATCCTC
The DNA here is from genome assembly GCA_031267335.1 of Oscillospiraceae bacterium. GTDB lineage: Bacteria > Bacillota > Clostridia > Oscillospirales > Acutalibacteraceae > Improbicoccus. Next base: position 10,632 of record JAIRZH010000099.1, read on the forward strand.
TTTGCCTTTTAATCTACTCAATAATTCTTGCCGGCGATCGCAAAGTTCTTTTTTCTTTTTAAGACGCTTGACTGTAATTTTATCAGGCGAAACATAAACCGTGCCTGCGAAACTATCGATTATAACTTTATAACCTTCGTATTCAGGGCGAAGCTGCCCACCAACCCCAATAACGCAAGGCAAATTCACCGCACGAGCAAGTATTGAAGTATGAGAATTTTTAGAACCTAGCATGGTAACGAAACCTTTTATAAAATTTCTATCTAATTCTAAAAATTCGCTTGGAGTAAGATCGTCCGAACCAATAATTATATTAGTTTTGCCAGTATTTTTGTTATTTGAAGATCGCGATAAGCTCATGCAAGAAATAATTCGTTTAGAAATATCGCGTACATCAGAAGCACGTTGCTGAATATAATCGTTATCAAGCTCGCCGAAAGTACGCTCAAAATTCCGTGAAGTCATATACACGGCATATTCGGCATTAGAATTTTCATTTATAATAATGCTCATAACTGAATTAGTGTAATCTATGTCTTCTATCATCATTTTATGAACTTGAAAAATAGTAGCATGTTCTTCGCCTATATCAGCAATCGCTTCTTTATAAAGATCGTCTAATTGCTTCATAGCTAGCTTGCATGATTTTTTGTATTTCTCGATTTCTTTTTCATGATCTTTAGTATAAATTTTTTCAGAATTGATATTAAAATAATCTTTTTTGAAAGCTCTAAGTTCGCCAAAGGCAATGCCTTCCGAAGCCCCAATGCCTTTAATGACATTCATAAATTAGCTTTAACTCCGTAGTTATTTTATAACTTAAATGAACAGCAGAAACAGTTCCTAGTTTTTAGGGTAAACATATCAAAAATGATTTACAAGTATTTTCTCAATTGCCATTCTTGCTTTTTCTTCATCTGGGCCATCGATTATTATCTTAACTTCTTGATTTTTTTTTAGCCCAAGACTCATTATAGCCATAAGTTTACGCGCATTTATACCATTTAAAACAATTTCGGATTTAAACTTTGATGCTTCGTGCACTAAAGCTCCTACCGGACGCACATGACCGCCATTTTCATTTGCAATTTTATGCTCTATTTCTACCAAAACTACGTCACCCCACTAAATAACAATAAATTTAAAAATTCAGCGTGCATAACTATAGGAAATAAAAAAAACAAAACATACACTAAATACAAATTATTCAAAAATTCTTAAAAAAGTCAATTCAAATATTTTAGAACTTATTCTTATTAAATCCGTAAACACAATTTTTGGCATTTTTTGCTTATTTTTTTCAGTTTGACGTTAAAGCCAAGTGAGAAAAAAGTCAAATGTGCTAAAAATGTTTAAAAATTGTCAAAAATTTGTATCTTTAGCTTATTTATTAAAAACAAGCTTTAAATCCGAAAATTGATTTAAACAATTTAAACAACGTTGACATTTTTTTTAAAAAATATTAGATTAATTTATGTCTTAAAGTAAATTTTTTAAAATTTAATTAAGATTAAAATTAATTATAAGGAGATGTTTTTATGTTAGTAATAGTTAGTACTTTAACAGCTTTTTGTATAGTAGCCGGAGGGGTGTTGGGGTTAAATATGTTAATTACAGATAACGGTGCACCTAAAAAATCTTGTCTTGAGAGTATAGGATATTATTCCAAAAAAGCTAATTTATGTGGGCAAAACATTGAAGAAGGTGGCCCTGGAAATATCCAACGAAATCGTTATCATAATGTAATGTTAGGTTTATTGCAGATTGAGGAAAAAGGAAAAAAAGAAGGATTGTCATCAGAGGAAATCAGAATAAGACAAACATGTTTTATGATTATTGCAATGGATAAATCTCGTGCTGCGTTTCATGACAATAAAGATATAACGCTTGATTATGATTTTGAAATATCTTCGCCAGAAAATTATGTTATAAATAATCATGGATTAAAATGGTTGTCAGGTACAGTGGTAACAGTTGATGGCAGTCCATGGACAATAGTTTCCGGCCAAGTGCCATATTCGGTAAGAATAATGGATGATTGTGGAAGAACAATAGAAATGCATATGGACTAAATTATTACAAAAAAATAAATAAAATTGTTTACTGGCAATTAGGGCCTGTTTCCACTACTGTTTAACGACCATATTTCGGTACTTTTTGATTTGTACTATGTTAAGAACCTGTCATCAAATAAGCACAAAACATAATTTTCTGACAATTTTTTAGCATTTTTTACTTATTTTTCTTACTTGGCGTTAACCGAGCGGCGTCAAATGCGTAAAAAAATGCTAAAAATTGTCTAAAAATTTATATTTGGCTTAATGAAGACAAGTTCTATTTTTTTTTACAATACGTTATATTGTAAAAAAATTTTTCTTATCCAACCTAAAAAATTACTTAAATTTTGTTATTTCAAATAGCGGGAACGGGCCTAAAACATAAGTGCGATTCGAACAAAGAGTATAAAAATATAATCAGTGGGGAAGAAAATCTTTAGAGAGTTTATCCGATATCTTTGAAGCTGCTTTCAAATTTTTAAAATTCAAAGCGTTATGAAGGTAAATACTGACGTATTTAACTGACGAACAATACAGAATTTTAAAAATTTTAGTTAAATATGTGTTGCTAAAGAAATATTAGACAGGTTCTTGGGGTTTATTTTCAACTGAAATAGCTATAATAGTTGTATAGAAAGAGTCTGATCATACAATAATTTTGGAATTTCTATATATTTTTTGTAATAGTCGAACAACGAAAAACTTGATAATTATTACAAGAAGAGTTACAAATTATCCTGAGCTTTTCTTTTTAAATTATCGCTTAGGGAGAATTATAATGAAATTTAGAAAATTGTTCGCTTTTATTTGGGCAAGTGGCTATTTAATAAATATGCTACTTAGCAGTTTTGTTTTGGCAATGGAACCACCTAAAATTATACCGACAGTCACGAAAATTTTCGCTCAATCGAGTTTAGAAGAAAAAATTCCAATTTCGTCGATAATCCCAAGAATTTTTGTTCAACCGAGTTTAAAAGAAAGTTCTCAATTAGTAATAGAAAACATATGTAAAGAATTAGCGAAAAAATTGGGAATAACAGTTGAAGAATTTTTAAATCGTCTTCCGTTATATAAAGTAAAAAACCCATCAGAAGAAGCGGCGAAAAGACTGGAAATACCGATTGAAGAATTTTTAAGACTTCTTTCTTACAATTCCGACAAAGAGAGCATTAGTTTAAAACCAATGACGAACACTCCTGATACTTGGGCCCTATGGATGGATTTATTTCATAATGCGGATCCAGAATATATGAAAAACTATGCTGAAGGCGCACTCAGAAAGGTAGAAGAAATACGCGAGGACTATTTTCTCCGTTTATATCGGAATTGGTTTAGTGAAAAGCCGCAGTCGCTTGCTTTTACAATTTTTTATTCTGAAGATTGTAATTCTCCTCAAAAATTAATAGGAAGAGTCACGGTCGGGTCGCTTCTTTTTTGGTCAAACAATGATTTGACGGAAATTGGATATGTTTTGTTACAAAAATATCAAGGTAGAGGAATTATGACAAAGGCAGTTGAAATGGTTTTAAATTTTTTAAGGTTTTTAATTAAACAGAGAATATATTGTTTTGAAACTATAAGATTGACGATAAGAAAACCCAATATTGCTTCGCAAAGAGTTGCGGAAAAAAATGGATTTGTTTCCGAGAAAAACGAAATTACTCGTTGGGGCAGTCCAACTTTAGATTTTAGGTTAAACCTAAAGGAGAGGGCACAAGATTAAAAAATTTTTAAAAACAGCTTTTATTGTTGTATTTTGTGTTATTTGTCGATTTCATGTTTTTGCATTTAATTTTATTCCTGGCGAAAAGACTTTAAAAAATCTTCTAAAAATTGCATTTTCTACTATCGGAGAGGTGATATATGTTTGGGGAGGTGGTTGGCAACAGCGATATGATCCTGAAACGCAGATTTTAGACCAAGGCAATAATTTCATAGGCCCGAATCCTTTATGGAAATCAGTATACGAAGAAAACAAAAGTAATTTCCTTGAAATTTATCCGATTTGGAAACGAGAATATGAAAATGGTGATTCAAAGTTCAACGATTTTGGTTTGGATTGTTCGGGTTTTGCCGGCTGGGTGGTTTATAACGTCATGGAAACTCAAGGAGGCCAAAAAGGATATACCTGTTCTGCGATGGATATGGCGCGCAATTTTTCTGAAAGAGGCTGGGGTGAACTTATACCGTACCAATCTGTAAAAGATATTTATAAGCCCGGTGATATTCTAAGCGGGAATAAAAGTGTCAAAGAACCGCAGAGACATGTTCTTATTTGCGTTGGCCAATGTAAAGATGGAAGTTTCTTGGGTATACACAGTTCGCCGATAGCACCTCACGTATTTGGCAGTGGACGCCCTGGCGAACTAAAAAACGATACAAAAAGCCAAGCGTATTTACTTGCCTCAAACTATATGAAAAATCATCATAAAGATTTATATGATTTGGAACATAAAAGAAAAAATGATAAATATACACCGTTTTACAGAGATTGGGATATTATTGAAAAGTATGATGTAATGCGCTGGCATATCACTGAAAATAGTGTTTTGAAGGATCCAGATGGTTTAAGAAGCATGAGCGCAAAAAAAATTCTAAAATTAATATTACAACCAATTTCTGAAAATAGATCCCATGAAGCAGAAGAAATTTTGGAGTTAATGCCACAACCGATAGATTCTAGATCCCCTTGAAACTGTTTAAAACGCAATTTTTGAAATAAAAACCACTTTGTGCGAGAACTATTTTTATTAAGAATCTGTTTAATATTGCTAAACAGCGCAGATTTTATGATAAAATATTTAAAATTTAAAACGTGAGAAAAGCAGATACTAACGTATTTAAGGCAATGCAGAATTTTGAAATTTTAACTAAATATACGCTGCTTTAGAGATATCAGATAGGCTTTTAGAGCCCGTTCTCACTATTTGAAATGACAAAATTTCGAGTAATTTTTGATTTAGATAAGGAAAATTTTTTCACAATACTAATGTATTATGAAAAAATTTAACGCATTACAAACCAAAAAGTACCAAAATATAGCCATTAAACGGTAGTGGAAATAGGCTTTAGTTCTTCGTATGTAATTTCTTTGGAAATTTTGCCATCTGACAAAACAATGATTCTATGCGCATTTTTTATAGTTGAAAGTCTGTGCGCAATCACGATTGTTGTACGATTTTCAGCTAATTTTTCCATAGATTTTTGAATAAATCTTTCGCTTTCGTTATCTAAACTTGAAGTGGCTTCATCAAAAATCAGAATCGGTGGATTTTTAAGAAATACTCTCGCAATCGAAAGTCGTTGTTTTTGTCCGCCGGAAAGTTTCGTACCTCTTTGGCCAATTTGAGTTTCATATTTATCTGGAAATTTCATAATAAAATCATGTGCATAAGCATTTTTTGCCGCTTCTATAACTTTTTCATCAGTGGCGTTAGGTTTGCCATAACGAATATTTTCCAAAATCGAGCCAGAAAACAAAAATGTTTCTTGATTAACGAAGCCGATATTTTTGCGCAAACTTTCAAGTTTTATTTCTTTAATATTTTTGTTGTCAATTAAAATTTCTCCATTTAAAACATCGTAAAATCTTTGAATTAAATTACCAAATGTAGATTTGCCTATGCCTGACGAACCGATTAAAGCGATATATTCACCTGCATTTATTTTTAAATTCAATTTTTCAAAAATATTTTTATTCATCTTATCATATTTGAAAAACACATTTTTGAATTCAATGATTCCATCCACATGCTTTAAACTTATTGCATTTGAAGAATTGGTAATTCGAGGCTTAATTTCTAAAATACTAAAAATTCTATTAAACCCGGCGATACCTTCTTTCATAAATTCATTTAAACTTACAATATCCCAAAGAGGGCTTTCGAGAACGCCTACATAAAGTATAAACGCGATTACATCTCCGATTGCCAAAAAATTATTCACTATAAAAAGCGATCCAACGATTGTAACTATCGGTGAAATTCCGATAACAAATAGCAACATTCCAGAATAAAAAATACTCTCAATGCCATATGCTTTGTTTTTTGCCTTAAGATATGTTTTGTTGTTATTGGTGAATTTTTCAATTTCAATTTGTTCGTTTGCGAACGATTTAACCATTTTTATCCCGGATAAATTTTCTTCCAAATCAGACGAAATATTCGAAAAGGCTTCAAGTGAATATTTATTTGCTTTTTGAATTTTAGGTAAAATGTACCACATAAAAATAAAATTTAAAACAAAAGCACCTAATAATATTAACCCGAACATTTTATTATAAAAAAATAAAAATGTGAAAACTACCGAAAATCTTATAAATACACTTAATATAACTTCTGGCGTATGCACAATGACATTGGTTAAATTATATGCGTCCATTGTGATATGTGACATTAATTTTCCGACTTTTCGTTCATCATAAAAACTAAAATCTTGATTCTGGAAATGTTCAAATAAATTAATTTTAATATCCGTTTCTATTTTTAAAGCAAACGTTTTGCCTTCATGTTCAGTATATCTTCTACACAAGTAAAAAATAACATAAAGCAATATCATTAATATAGCCAGATTAGAAATTACTTTAATTGCCTTAGATTTTTCCATATAGATCGCTTCACTTGTTATATAATGGCAGATTATAGGTATGAATATCGCAATTAATGTAGAAAAAACTGAAAATAATAGATCTAAAATGAATATTTTTTTATACGGTTTATAATATGAAATTAATTTTTTAAGTTTTGGATTCATATTTTTACTTCCAATTTATTTTTCATCTTCAACTAAATTAATATTTTTGATTTTATATCTAATTTTTTTTGATTTCGCAAGTATTCGATGCGATAAAAACCTACTAAAAAATTAGAAAATTTAACAATTAAGTCAAACTATAAATTGCGTGACAAACGCACGAATATGTTGTTCGAAGCGTTTGAAAAATTAAAAAGATATATTTTATAGTTAAACGTCTTAAAAATAGGCGCCTGTCTCCGATTAAAAATAAGCGCCTGTCTCCGATAAGCTTTGATCACAACTTTTTACAATTTTGACATTTTTCGCTTATTTTCCTCAGCTTGATGTCAATCAATCAGAATTAAATGCATTAAAAATATTCAAAAATTCGCATCTTTAGCTTATTGGAGACAGATTGTTATTTTTGATTTTGATTGGGCCTGTTCCTACTATTTGAAATGACAAAATTTCGAGTAATTTTTGGTTTGAATAAGGAAAATTTTTTCACAATACTGACGTATTGTAAAAAAATTTAACGTAGTATAAATCAAAAAGTACCGAAATATGGTCGTTAAACAGTAGTGGGAACAGGCCCTAGTTAATATACTTTGTTTTTTGTTTTTGAGAATTTTTTAAAAATACTTGTTTTTTAAAAAAATATAATTTATATTTTAATTTATTGCAAATTTGTAATTTTTAATTACAATTTCTTTATATGATTTTAAATCTTGGTATTTTGAGTTTTGATGAACATATTTGATGTTAAGCCGAAATTTTTGGCTATGTTTTTATTTTTCTCATATTCGATGTCAGCTTTTGCGTTTTTTTTTGTTTTTAAAAATCGTGAAGCAGAAAATTTTTATTACAAAAATTTCAAAGAAGAAATTTCAAATTGTAGTCATGATTTTAAAAACGCTGTGGCAATTTATGTTGAAAATAAATTAATCGGTATAGTTGAAAATGAATCTATTGTTAACGATGTATTGGATAATGAGCTTGCTAAATATAAAAAAGATACTATATCGGTAAATTTTCAAGAAGAATTAAAAATTGTAAACGGAATCTATCACATTTCAGAAATTTTAGAAAAAAATGAGTTACAAGAAAAATTATTTAAAACTACAAAATTAAATCTAAAAGAAAATAATATAGAACACAATTTATCAAATAATGATAGAATTCTTAACGTAAAATACACTATTCAAAAAGAAAAAAGTATTAGTATTCCGTTTAAAATTTTAGAAAATAAAATTCCCGATAAGCCTATTGGTTTTAAAAAAATCGAATGTATTGGGAAAAACGGAAAAGAATTGTGCATTCAAGAAGAAACATACATAAACGATAAACTTGAAAAAACTACTTTATTAGAACGCAAGATAATTCAAGAGCCAATCGACAAAGTTATTTTAATAGGTTCGCAAATACAAAATAAAAAATTAACTTGGCCTTTGCCTTTCACAAAGCGAATTACAAGCAAATTTGGAATTCGTTCAGGAAAATTTCATAAAGGAATTGATATCGCAGATGCAAATGTTATTAATAAAAAAATTGTAGCTTCGCATGATGGAATAATAATTTTTGCCGATGTATGCCGAGGCTACGGAAATATGGTTAAAATTATTAGCAATAATAAAATCAAAAATTATAAAAAAATTGTTTCTTTATATGCACACTGTAAAAAAATTTCGGTAAAAAACGGCCAATTAGTTAAAGCAGGGCAAGAAATCGCTACTGTAGGGTGCACTGGTCACTCTAAAGGTTGCCATTTACATTTTGAACTTGAAATTGATGGAAAAAATGTTGATCCAATTAATTTTATTTAGTTATACTGTTTGAAAAAAGTTTATAAATAAATTAAAATAAAAGCATGCAGCATATCTTATGGAATTTTTTTCAAACGTCATTAGTTATAATTTGATTTTTTTTTAATAATATGGTAAAATTCACTATTAGATAATTTAAATTTATTCTTAAAGTTTAATTTTCTCAAAATTGAGGTGTTATTGGTGAAAAAAATTTTAGCACTTAGCTTAGCATTTTCTTATTTTTTAAGTACTCCAGTTTCTGCAAACGCTAATTCTATAATACAAAAAGATGTTTCTGAAAATAAATTAAATCAAGAAAAATCTGAGAAATTAAAACCCGAACATTCATTCAATCAATTAAAATCTGAGCAGTCAAAATCCAAACAACGAAAAAAAATAGAAAATTTTGTAAAAAAAAATAAAAAAATATTATTTTTTAGTGCTTTGATTCCTCTGGTCGGTCTGACTGGTTTACGTATTATTGAAAAATTCACTGAAAAAAAGGGAACAAATCAAAAAAACCCTATACCACAAAGCCAGTTACAACTTAATTGGAATGTTCCGCAGCTATCTAGTATGAACATCCCGGCAGCGTTCAATAACATTAATAGTTATCAAATTATGCAACAAATAGGATCTGGATCTTTTGCCACAGTATTTCAGATTTCTGAAATATCTTCTGGACAAGTGTTTTGTATGAAAAAAATATATTTTCATAATGATGATAAAGTTCTTAAACAATTGCAAATTGAATCTAAAATTTTGTATCAATTATATCATCCAAATATAGTTAGATATTTTCATAGTTTCATTTATCAAGATCAATATTGCATTGTAATGGAACTTGTTGATGGCCAGCCATTTGATGCTTTTTTGTCACAATCATCATTATTATTATCTGAAGATGTTGTTATTGGATATTTTGCTCAAATGTTAAGTGCTGTTAGATTTTGCCATGAAAATCATATATTGCATAGAGATATTAAACCAGCAAATATTTTATTAAATAAAAATGGTTGTATTAAACTTGCGGATTTTGGAATTTCTAAAGAAATAAGTCCAGTGGATATGGCCCGAACAAAAATAGGCACGCCGCTTTATATGGCGCCAGAAGCATGTAAACAATATGGAGAATATAGTTTTCCGGCTGATATTTGGTCTTTAGGCTGTATTTTATATGAAATGCTTACTAAAAGTCTCCCGTTCGGAAATGACCCAATTATTTTTTTCCAAAATATTTTTAATGAAGACCCTATTGAAAATAATATAATTTCTCCCGAAATGAAAAAATTGATTTTTAGAATGTTAGATAAAGATCCAACGAAAAGAATAACCATTGAACAAATTGTTCGTGAATTTCCAAGTATTCGTAATGCCCTGGTAAAATTAGGACATTTAACTACGTCCGAAAAACCAGGGGTGCCACAAAATATTTGATTGAGTTTGTTAGCGATTTTATCATCAAATAAACAAAGTCTTTATACTATCATGTGAATTTTTGTGATATAAATTTTTATTTCATTTAATTTATAACACTATATAATTTTTTTGTTTTAAATTGCTATATAAATCGCAAAGAGCACTTATTGGTTGATTTATCATGTTTTATAATAACTATAGTTTAAAAATTAGCGTTTACTAACATAAGACATTTCAGAA